>CADBQT010000027.1 GCA_902796875.1 uncultured Eubacteriales bacterium | reverse complement strand
CGGGTGTCGTTGATGAATTCGCTCCGGTATCCCAGGAGCCCCCGGGTAGGCACCAGATACTCCAGCCGGGAAAATCCGTTGCCGCTGTTCATCTGCTGCATCAGGCCTTTGCGCAGGTTCAGTTTGGAGATCACCGACCCCGCGTACTCGTCAGGCACGTCGATGACCACTTCCTCGATGGGCTCCAGAAGGCGCCCCTGCTCATCCCGCCGCATGATGACCTCCGGCTTGGAGACGGCCAGCTCATAGCCCTCCCGCCGCATGTTTTCGATGAGGATGGAAAGGTGCAGTTCGCCTCTTCCCGAGACCTTGAAGCTGTCGGTGGAATCCGTTTCCTCTACTTTGAGTCCTACGTTGACCTCCAGCTCCTTCATCAGCCGTTCCCGGATGTGCCGAGAGGTGACGAACTTGCCCACCTTGCCGGCGAAGGGAGATTTGTTGACCATGAAGTACATGGACAGGGTAGGCTCCTCGATGGAGATCATGTCCAGAGGATCCGGCTGTCCCATCTCGCAGATGGTCTCGCCGATGGAGATGTCCGGGATCCCGGAGACCACCACGATGTCCCCTGCCACAGCTTCCGGCACGGACATACGCTTCAGGCCCCGGTAGACGAAGACCTGGCCCGCCTTTGCGTCCCGGACCGCTCCCTCCTCGCCGGCCACCGTCACCTGAGACGCCTCTTTAAGGGTCCCCCGGTTGATCCGGCCGATGCCCAGCCGTCCGATGTAGTCGTCGTAGGCAAGAGCGGAGATCTGCAGCTGCAAAGGCTCTTCGGCCCGGTCGGGATAGGGCTGGACGTGATCGACGATGGTCTCGAACAGCGGGGTGATGTCCAGGCCGTTCATTCCCCGGGCGCTCTTTTTGATCTTCTGCTCCCCCTGCTGGACTTCCAGGCCGGCCGCTTCCGCCGGGTCCCGGACCACGATCCCCTGACGGGCGATGCCGTAGAGGATGGGAAAATCCAACTGCTCGTCGTTGGCCTCCAGATCCATGAACAGTTCATAGACCTCGTCCACCACCTCGTCGATCCGGGCATCCTTCTTGTCGATCTTGTTGATGAGGAGGATGGGGTTGATCCCCTGCTCCAGAGATTTCTTCAGGACGAACCGGGTCTGGGGCATGGGGCCCTCACTGGAATCCACCAGGAGGATGACCGTGTCCACGGTACGGATGATCCGTTCAACCTCGGAAGAAAAGTCCGCATGTCCCGGAGTGTCCACGATGTTGATCTTCGTGTCCCCGTACATGACGGAGCAGTTCTTGGAATAGATGGTGATCCCCCGCTCCCGTTCGATGTCGTCGCTGTCCATGACGCAGTCGATGACCTGCTGGTTTTCCCGGAAGACGCCGCTCTGGTTCAGAAAGGCGTCCACCAGGGTGGACTTGCCCGCATCCACGTGGGCGATCACGGCGATATTGATGATTTTCTGTTGTTTGCTCATTACTTTTCTCCTGTCACACACCCATGACCAAAGGCACTCCGATGGATGTGACGATGCACATGATGAAGCCGATGGCAAAGGAATAGATGACTGTATCTCCCCGGCAGGACCGGGCCACGATGGGCATGCAGATGTCCATGGCGGCGATCCCCGGGATCCCGGTGGCTTCCAGATATCCGATCTTCTTCGCCGCCAGGGGGATGAAGATGATGCCGGAGACCTCCCGGATCACATTATGCATAAAGGATATGGCGCTAGCGACCATGAATTGCTGCCCCGCCTCGGCGATGACGATGGGGGCGTAGCTGTACCAGCCGAAACCCAGGGGGATCGCTGCGCTCTCCCGAAGGGTCAGTCCCAGGATCAGGCAGGCGCCGATCCCGAAGACCATGGTGCCGACCATGGCGGCCAGGGGGAAGACCATGACCCGAAGGCCTGCCGCCTTCAGGTACTCCACCACCATCCCTGAGTGGCCCATGTCGAAGCCCACCAGAAGCATGAGCCCGCAGAGGAGCACCACCATGGTCAGGTTGCTCCGGTCATCGAACCAGTCGAGGAAGGCCTCGCCTCTTGGCGCCAGGATGAATGCGCCGATCACCATCCCTGCGGCCACCACCGAAAGGAGGATGATGGTGCTGCGGATATCCATGGACGAGGAGTCCGCCTCCTCGCCGGAGGGGCCGGCATCCGTCTGTGCCTCGGGAGTTTCAATCTCGCCGGCGACCGGCTCCGCGGCCGTCTCTGCGACCAGCTCCACGGCCTTTCCCTTCACCGTGCCATACCGGTCCATCCCCAGCAGCTTTCTTGCGGCGAAGATGGCCAGCATGCTCCCGGCCACGCAGAAGATGGTGATCACCAGAGCTTTCAGCCCGATCACCCCCAGGTTTGATGTGACCTGTTCGTTGACGCCCATCCGAAGGCCCATGACGAAGCAAAGACCGTAGATGGTCACCATCATCAGCGCCGGCAGGCGGGTGAACTCCCGGGGGCTCTTCCTCCTGATCCAGGAAGCCGCCGCATACCCCAAGATCAGAAACGCCCAGTAGATCAGCAGCAGCTTCATTCCGGGATCCTCCAGTCCACCGGTTCCATCCCGTTCTGCCGCAGAAACTCATTGGCTCCGGTAAAATATCCCCCGTCCCAGAATCCGTAGTGGGCGGACAGTGGGCTGGGATGAACTCCCGTGATGATCTTGTGTCTGGGGGATGTGATCAGGGACGCCTTTGCCTTTGCGGGATTGCCCCAAAGGATGAAGACCATGGGTTCCTCCCGGTCGTTGAGGCACTGGATCACCCGGTCGGTGAAGACTTCCCAGCCTTTGCCCCGGTGGGAATTGGCCTGATGGGCCCGCACCGTGAGCACCGTATTGAGAAGGAGCACCCCGTTCCTGGCCCAGCTTTCCAGGCATCCGTGGGACGGTGGCGTGATCCCCGTCTCCGCCTCCAGCTCCCGGAAGATGTTCCGTAGAGACGGGGGCGCAGGAACGCCTTTCTGCACAGAAAAGCAGAGGCCATGGGCCTGCCCGGGCTCGTGATAGGGATCCTGGCCCAGAATGACCACCCTGACCTCCTCGTAAGGCGTGGCCTGCAGGGCGTGAAAGATGTGGTACATGTCCGGGTAGATGGTCCGGCTGCCGTACTCCTCTTTCAGAAACGCCCGCAGCTTCAGGTAGTATTCTTTTTCAAACTCATCGCTGAGGATCTCGTCCCAGCTGTTGCCGAAATGAACCATGGTGGTATTGTACCACAAGAAAGGCTCGGATTCTACGGGTTACCGGCTCCTCCCGCTCAGGCCTCGTCCGGGACTACTCCGCCTCCTGGGCCAGCATGGCCTTCTTCACCGCCGGGATGGTCTCCGGCACGCCCCAGTATTTGGGCGCGTTGTATTCCATGCTGCCGATGTTGGGGGCCGCCACCATAAGGGCGCAGCAGGCCAGTGAGAAGGGAATGGGTCCGCCCACGGCGCCGATGAGTCCTGTGCTCACCGTGAGCCAGGCCGCCAGGATGGACGTGATGGCCGCAAAGATCAAAAACAGCACGTAGGTGGCCGGCGTGATCTTAAAGGACCGGGTCAGCACCAGCATGAGGAGCATGCCGCTGTATCCGTAGAGGCCCAGCATGATGGGCGTGGTGGGAATGCCGAAGAAGACTGCCGCTCCCGTGGACACCGCCGCCCCCAGAATGGAGGAAACGAAGTCGATCCGGGATCCGCACAGAAGGGCGATGCCGATGAGGATGGCGGGGAAAAGGGTCCAGCCGCCGAAGAGTTCGCAGATCCCGGCGTAGACCGCCTGGATCCAGTCCATTCCCGACATGGCGGTGATCATGGCCATGTCCACCGCTGCCGGCGCGTGGGCCACGATGGTCTCCGGCTGAGCCACGTAGGCCATGTTCTGGGCCGCCGCCATGAAGACCACGGTGGTGAATCCGAAGGGCAGCCCCAATCCCGAGGCGTCCCACTTCCCAAAGACCACGGCCAGAGCCAGGTTCACCGTCACACAGAAGATGGCGGCCAGCACGAAGAAGACGAAGAAGTATCCGTTCATCCCGTCGGAAAAGATCAGACTGGCCATGATGATCCCGGTAAGGGCCGGACAGAACCCGTACACCCCCAGACGGATCATGAGGGGATCCACCTTGAGGAGTTTCAGATAGATGACCGCCGTCACCGTGCACACCAGTCCGCCTACGCCTACTTGGGGCGACACGCAAAAGGTGGCGATGATCAGGATCAGCCCGGAAAAGGAATTATCATTGAAGATGATCTGAGAATAGGAACATAGAATGGCGTCGAAGAATCCGGCGATCCTGTTCCCGTCGACGATGTTTTTCCACTTGTTTAAAAGAGGAAAGGGGCACGAAGCTAAAGCTCCCATGGTGATTTCCTTTCTTCCTATGCGGCACATTTTGCGTCACTCACACTTGACACATATCATGCCAACACTACGGCTTGACATTGACAGTATATAACTACTGTCAAGAGTATAGCATAGACAGAAAGGGATTTCACCTACTTTTTCACGGTTTTCATTTTTTTCGACACGCCCCGGGAAAAGCCCGGCTACTTTATGGTCCGAAGAACGCCCATGAGCTCATCGTTGCGATAGATCAGGGCCGGCGGATCTCCGTCCTCCGGCTGGTATTCCGGGCGGGAGGAAAACAGGGCGATCAGCTCCTTTTCGTCCGTGAGCTCGGTCACCATAAAGGGATCCTGGAAGGCCAGCTTCTCCACGAAGAGGTAACGGGACCTGCCGCCAGTCTCCGCTTCTTCTCCCCG
>CADBQT010000026.1 GCA_902796875.1 uncultured Eubacteriales bacterium | reverse complement strand
TCGTAGTCATCACCGGTGCCCCCCGACTTGGTGTTCCACTTGGTGAACTGATAATTCGTTCTGGTGGGTACCTGGTCGGAGATCTCATATGCCATTCCGGCCGTATTGGTGCCTTCCGGCACGTTGGCCAGAGAGGAGTCGGTGGTGTTGCCGATGTAATTGACCGTATTGCCCAGGACCTTCAGCGTGCCGATGGTTCCCTCATTGACCGTGTAGTTATCCTTATCTGCCGTAGACTTATCCCAGTCGATCTCATAGCCGTTGCTGGATTGACCGACCTCCGTCTGCGTACCGGTGGTCTTGATGAACACTTTCTCTCCGTTGACCAGTTCTATTTCGGTCCCTTCGTGGGTGAAGGGATAATCCTGACCGTTGAAGGTCACCTTTCCGCCCGCCGTCAGCGCAGTGCCGTCATACGCCTTCGTGTCGCTGTCCGTGCTGACGGTAAACTGGGCCGGCGTGATCTTCAGGGTATAATTGTCGATCGGGATGCCCTGATCGTTTTCCGTGAGCTTATCGAACTGGTCCGTCGAATCATTATGCGTATACAGAAGAGCGACGATCGGCGTCTCGTACGTACCCGCATCGGTACCGGAAGCTTTGATGGGCGTTATGTATGCGTAGATGTGATGGTAGATCTCGGATCCTGATACATCACTTACCCTTACATATCCCCGCGTCCCGTATTTACGGTAATCTCTGCCGGTGTCCATTTCTACGACGTCTTCTATCGAATATTCACTGCCGTTATACGGAACGGTCTTTCCCATTGCCGTAAGAGACTGATACTGCAGGTGGGAAGGATCGTATTCCACCCAGATCGCATAGAGATTGAGGTCTGTCGTACCCGTCGGACAATAGGTCTCCGGTCCATATGTGCCCATCGGCGCATTAGGATCGGTGGACCATCCGGTAAAGAGATAGTTCGTATACGTGGGCATGTATGTCGTCACGACATAATGAGGGTTATCGCCGATAACATCCGTCTCCGTGGTCGTAGTATCCGTTCCGTTCGGATAGTTGGTGTGGTAGATGACGTTGATCTTCTCCTCCGGGCCCCACTGGGCATAGAGTGTGACGTCTTCTTCGGGCAGAGTGAACTGAGTTCCGGCGCCATAGGGAGTCCCGCCGCCATCCGGCTCGGTGTTCCATGACAGGAATCCATGCCCTGTCCTCGCAGCGGTCCCAAGGGTCACTTTTGTCCCTGCAAGATCCGTCACCGCATCCGGAACATTGGCATGGTCCGGCGTACTGTTCTGCGCGTAGGTCAGGGTCACCTTGGGGGAATACCTGGCATAGACTACCTTGTCCTCTGTAATGTTGGTAAGGGTTGCCTGTTCCGTGCAGGCCTCGTCTGTAAACCACCCCTGGAAGGTGTAGGTCCTGCCCTCATAGGTCTTGGTCGCAGACTCATCCGGCGGCTCGGCATCGGAGCCGGACTGCACGGTCTCTTCTTTGATCTTCTCGAAGGTGGTATCCCCCGCATCCTTCAGCATATAAGTGACCTTGTGATTCATCAGGTCATACTTGGCATAGAAAGTCTTGGGCTCGGTAATGCGGGTGAGATCGGCATCCTCGGTGCAGGCTTCATTCGCATACCATCCCTTGAACTCGTATTTCTTGCCCTCAACGGTCTTGGTCGCAGGTTCATCCGGTGCCTCTGCATCGGCGCCGTCCTCTACCATATCCGTCGTGACTGTTGCGAAACTGCTCTGTCCCGCGTCCTTCAGCATGAAGGTGACATCATGTCCCACCAGATCGTACTTGGCGTAATAATCCTTGTCGTCCTTGATGTTGGTGAGGACGGCCGGCGTCTGGCAGGCTTCATCCTCATACCATCCGTCGAACTCGTACGTGCTGCCGTCGACTTTTTTGTTGGCAGGTTCCGGCGGTGCTGCAGCGGAGCCGCCGTCATCGACGGTGTCATCACCGACCTTCACGAAGCTGGTTTCGCCGGCATCCTTCAGATTGAAGGTCACGGCATGCTGATCGATGTTATATTCGGCGTAGTAGTTTTTGTCTGCTGTGATGTTGGTAAAGACAGCCGGCGTCTGGCAGGCCTCATCCTCATACCATCCGTCGAAGCTGTAGGTCCTGCCGGACGTATCCTCCTTGGAAGTGGGTTCCGAGGGCGGGGTCGCCGTGCCGCCGTCATCGATCTCGGCGGAATCCACTTGAGTGTAAGTGGATTCACCCGGATCCTTCAGATAGAATTTTACGGTATGAGATGTCCTCGTTCCCTTTGCGAGGATCCAATATTCTTCACTCTGGCTGCTTCCGTGAGTTACTCTGACGAGTACATCATCACTGCCGTTATTCACATTCTGGGCAGTAGCCTGGGTATTGCTGGTACGCTGGACCCGGACCGCGCTGGTGGTCCCGGATGCCCAGGAGTAATGGCTTTCGTTGGATCTAAGCGTGATCGTCTCACCCTGTCCCAGAACATAGGGATGAGTCTGGGTGTTCGGGCCCTTGCCGTCTCCGTTGGGGTCCTGGACGCTTCCCGTCGATACGTAAATGGTGAAGTGGTCAGCCGTAAAGGTCTGGGTATTGGCCGAACCGCCGCCGGAGACCCTGGTCACGCTGGAGGCGCTGTCGGACACGCGGTAAACGCTGACCGAGCCGCCCGCTTCCATATCAAGGCCCGTTCCGGAGAAGGTCACGCTGACCGGCTTTTTCGGCTGGACAGCCCTGCCGTCCTTGTCCACCGGCGTAACGTCGATGGCTACCGCGTCGGTCATCTCGCGGCCCTGGGCTTCCAGAGTGTTCTCGACTGCGTTGATGTACTTCTATCCCACCTGATGGGCCTTGACCTTGGATCCCTTGGGGAGACTTCCCTTGGGTGCCTTGAGGGTGACCTTGACTCCGCCCGCCGACGTAGTCAGCGTCATTGCCGGGTATTCCTCTTCCTCTTCCGTAGAACTCTCTTCTGTAGCCGAAGGATCAGTAGCTTTTACGCTGCTTTCCGATTCCTTGCTGGTGGCATCTTCGCCGGCTTTCTTTTCCGTCGATTCGCCGCTGCCAGAGGGCTCGGTTTCCTTGCTGTTTTCCCCTTCCGTTGCCTGGGGGTCGGACTCACCGGAATCTTCCGCTTCGGTGGCAGGCGCCTGCGTCTCCTCACTGGTTTCCGGAGGATCCGTCTTCTCCTGCTCCGTGGGCTCTTCCTTGGCCTCGGTCTCCGCAGGCTCTTCTTTCTTTTCCTGTTCCTGGACCTGAGCCTCGCCCGGCTGCCCTTCCTCTGCAAAGGCAACGTAGGCGGTCGTCGGCATCATCGTGAATACGAGAGCTGTCGACAGGATGACCGCAAATACGATTTTGTAGAGTTTATACATGTTTCTCCCTGATCCTTTCCCTCCATTTTATATTGTTAACTATTTCTTAAATAATATTAAACTTGCATATTCATGAATATTATACATTTTTGCCCGGACTATACAAGTGTTTTTACACAAAAAAATCTCCGCAAAAAAAGCTCCGGAACCTGCCGCTTCATCACACCCGGTGTGTTTCCGCGGTTCGATTCCGGAGCTTTGTCCTTCCGGTATTTTATTCCACGTACAGGCCGAAGGGGTCGTCGCTGGAGGCGTCCACCCTGATGGATGCCGGGGCCGCCGGCTCGTTCTGAGTCTGGCCCGTAGCGCCATTGACCGATGCCGCCGTCGCGGACATGATCTTCTGACGCAGCTCGTCCTCCAGACGGCGCAGTTCGCTCTCCGCTTCACGCCGCTTGGTCCTGCCCTCGTCCTGGATCTTCAGGACTTCGTCCATGGTGGTGATCAGGCTGGCGTGGGTCTTTTCCAGTGTTTCCATATCCACGATCCCTCTCTCGTATTCCTTGGCGGATGTGATGGTGGCGTCCTTCAACGTCTCCGCGTTCTGGATCAGCATCTGGTTGGTGGCGTCGGTGACGATCTGCTGAGCCTTGGCCGCTTCCTGAGAGTGGGCCAGTCCCAGAGCCAGCAGCATCTGGCTCTTCCAGAGAGGCAGGGAGTTGACCAGGGTGGACTGGATCTTCTCCGACATGAGGGTGTCGTTGTTCTGGACCATCCGGATCTGGGGGGCCATCTGCAGGGCCACCGTCCGGGTCAGTTCCAGATCATAAAGCTTCTTCTCAAAGCGCTCGCACTTGCTGTTCAGATCGTCCAGAGCCTGGACGTCCTCCGGCAGCTTGCTGGCTTCCGCCTTCCGCTGAAGTTCCATCAGTTCTCCGCTGCGGACTTCCTGGAGCCGGATCTTGCCGGCCTCGATATACATGGACAGTTCCTTGAAGTACTTCTGGTTCTTGTCATAGAGCCGATCCAGCAGGGCGATGTCCTTCAGCAGGATGACCTGATGATCCTGGAGGGCATCGGCGATCTTGTCCACGTTCTTCTCGCTCTCCGTGTATCTGGCTTTCTTCTCCTCCAGCTTCTTCTCTGCGCTCTTGAATACGCCGAAGATGCCTTTTTTCTCCTCGCCGCTGGTTTTGATCTCCGTGACCAGGTCCACCAGCAGGTCGCCGACTTCGCCCAGTTCCTTGGTCTTCACCGAAGCCAGGGCCGACTCGGAGAACTCCGCCAGCTTCTGCTGGGCGCCTACGCCGTACTGGAGCACCATCCCCGTGTCCTCCAGATCGATGGTGTCCGCATACTGGCGGATCTTATCCATCTCCTCCTGGGTGAACTTGTCGCTCTGCACCGCCGGCGCCGGCTGGGCCTGCTGAGCCTGCTGGGCGACCGGGGCTGCGGGAGCCGCCGCTTCCACAACGGGAGCTTCCGGCTCGACCGGCGCATCAATGATCACGTCTTCCGCGATCTCCACCGCTTCGGGGGTCTCCGTCGTTTCCATGGTTTCCATCGTTTCCAGATTCGTGTTGTCTTCCATCTTTTTTCCTTCCCGCCGCCGCAAGCGGCCGCTTCATCGGTGATCTCCAATGATTATTTTTTTATATCCGAGCCGAGCAGTCCGTCCTGCTTCAGCATCATCTTCAGCACGCTGATATCCGTCTGAGCATCCACGATCCCGTCCTCATAGAGACGGTTCAGCAGATTGCCGCAGGCCTCGGTCACCAGGCGGATCCCGCTGGTCACCTCCGCCTTCAGATCATCCATGTCCTCCCCGGAGATCTCCTTGCGCGTATAGGAAATATAGGAGTCCGTGGAGTTGATGATCATGGGCAGGTATCGGTCGGTGAGCCGCTTGATCTCCGTTTCCGATCCGGGCACTTCCTCCACCCGGGCGAACAGTTTCTCGATGATGGGGATCAGCTCCTCCAGGCCCTGGCGGATGTCCTCGTCGCCGGCCTCGCCTTTGAGCTGCTCCAGCCGGCGGAGATATTCTCCCCGTTTATCCTTCAGCAGATCCCCCGTTCCTGCACGGAACTGTTCGGAGATCTTCTTTTTCTTTTTCTTGGGCAGCCGGCGGGCCTTCTCATGGGTCTCCATGACCTGGCCCGGGATCCAGTCCGTCTTGAAGCTCACCGTATCCGGGAGCACCTTCAGAGAACTGAAGTAGGTCTCCTTGGTAAAGAAGGCCAGCTGGCCGATCTCTCCCGCCTTGATCCCGGATGCTCCCGTCTTGGCCGTCACCGTGTCCGCCAGCACGCCGTCCTTATAGATCTCCAGCTGCACCCGCAGTTCCCGCAGGTCCGCTTCCGTGCGGTTTCTCACCTGAAGATAATAGTCTTTGCTGGGCGTGGCGCCGCCCCGGTTGAGGAGCCGGTAGTCCCCCGTTTCGAAGGCTTCCGAAAGCCACGCGATGACCATGCTCCGGACTTTCGCATCCCGGTCTTCTCTTGCTCTTTGCTCTTCGCTCATCCCGATCCTCCCGTCACTTCAGCTGGACCGCGCCTTTCCCCGAAGCAGCCAGCGCATCGTTGATCCCCTTCAGATAGTCTTTCTCCGGATCGCCGGGAGCACCGATGACCGCCTCGCCGACCTGGTTGCCTTCACTGTCGAAAAAGAATGTGGTGGGCACATATGCCGTGCTCCCGAGCACCTTCTCCAGGTCTCCCTCGAAGCTCACCAGGGTCGTCCCCTCGTAGCCCGCATCCTTCAGGATGCTCCGGCAGTCTGCGTCGGTCTCCTCTGCGTAGTCCACGCAGCAGGTGATCAGGGAAACGTTATCCGGCAGGCGCTTTTCCAGGGACGCGATCTCAGGCATCTCCTGGATGCATGGGCCGCAGAAGGTGGCCCACACGTTGATCATGGTCACGTCCGCTTTCGCCAGATCCTCCGCCGTATAGTCCTTCCCGTCCAGAGTCTTCGCGGCGAATTCCGTCAGCGTTCCTCCGGCCGCGGACTGATCGGTTTCTGTACTCCCGCTGCCTTGTCCTCCGCATCCCGCAAAAGCAACGGCCAGCATAAGCACAAGGGCCGTCAGGATCACCCACTGTTTTTTTCTCACGATCTCTCTCCTCCCTTTTTACGAGTCTCCTTGAGTATACATTATTTCCCGAAAAAATGCACGGGGAACCTTATTCGAGGGCGCAGGGTTTTCCCTGATAAGCCACCCATCGTTTCAGCGGAAAAACCCGTTTTTCCGTGTCTTTCGCTGAAAGCATTTCCCCTCCTTCTTCCGAGCCCCTTTTTTTCAGCGGAAAAGCCTGCTGTTTCAAGTTTTTCCGCTGAAAAAAGAAGCCAACTTCGAAGCGTGTGGCCTCAGCGATCCACAGAAGAAGATTATTTCAGCGAAAAACCTTCCCAGAGATGCTTTCTCCGCTGAAATAATTGCTTCTATTTTCCTGGCCGGAAATCATTTCAGCGGAAATGATGATATCCCCTGCCTTTCCGCTGAAACCGTCGCGCCCCATAAGCCCGCAGAGGCGCCGAAGCCCATGATCCCCATAAGGCCACGCCCCCCCAGTCCATAAGGGCGCGGCAGTTATTACCCCTATATACGTATTCCGTTCTTTCCCTGTTCTTCCCGGCCGGATGATTGGGTATTGCAAAACTTCCCTAAAAGCAATAAACTGTCTGTGGCGGACCGGTCATGGATCCGCTGCTGTTCGGATCGCCGAACAGCCGGCCTACGAACAAGGAGGTTTGAATCATGGCATTGGAATCATTTGATAAGTTGAAGGATCGTATCGAGAACGTCGTCATGGATCAGGATAAGATCAACGAACTGATGGATGCTCATCCGGACCTGGATGAACGGTATCCGGAGATCCGCAAGATGGAGAGCATGGATCGCAAGACGCTGGCTGAGTTTTACCGGGATCTGTCCGGTTCCGTCAAGGAATCCCCCGAGAAGTTCCAGGAGCACCTGGAGGCGGGTAATCTGGACGCGGAAGAACTGGCCGAGCTGCTGGGCAAAGCTGCCGAGTATGTGGAGAAGTATCCGGAGATCGAGGAGAGCAAGGACAAGGCTCAGATGCTCCATCCCTCCAACCTGAGCATTTTAAAGGATGCGCTCAAGGCGGACATGACCGACATGTTCAAAAAATAACAGTCCTATCTGACGTTTATGACCACCATCGAGGACAGAGCGGATCGATCCGTTAAGCTGGGTGAGATCCTTCCTATTCTGGAAAGCATCAGCGACGCCGTTTTCATCGACAGTGAAGATGGCGTCTGTCTCTGGTGCAACAGTACCTGCGAAGACCTTTACGACATCACCATGGAGGAGATCCAGGGCCGGTCGGTAGAGGAACTGGAAAAGGAGGGGATCTTCTCCCCTTCCGTCACTCTGCGGGTGCTGGAAGAAGGCAGGGAACTGACCATCATTCATGAAAACAAAAAAGGCGTGCGGCTGCTGACGACAGGCACGCCTATTTTTGATGATCACGGCCGGATCCTCATGGTCATCACCGCTTCCCGGGACATCACCCGGCTCATCCGCAGAGAACAGCGGGAGTCGGCGCCGGCGCTGGCTGGCATCGAGAACATGAGCGGACCCAACAGCGCCGAGATCCTGCCCCAGGGCATCGTCGCCCGAAGCGAGCCCATGAAGAATGTGATCGCTCTGACCCGCCGGCTGGCCTCGGTGAACTCCACCGTGCTGATCACCGGAGAGTCCGGGGTGGGCAAAGGCCTCATCGCCAGGACCCTCCACGACGAGGGCCCCCGGTGGAAGAATCCCTTCGTCACCGTCAACTGCGGCGCCATCCCGGAGAACCTGATCGAGTCCGAACTGTTCGGCTACGTGGCCGGCGCCTTCACCGGATCCCGGTCCGGAGGCAAGCGGGGATACTTCGAGGCGGCCCAGCACGGGACCATCTTTCTCGACGAGATCGCGGAGCTCCCTCTGAACCTTCAGGTCAAACTCCTGCAGGTCATCCAGGAGCGGCAGATCACTCCCGTTGGCGGCGTGGATCCCGTCCCCATCGACGTGCGGATCATCTCCGCCACCAACCGGCAGCTGGCCGATCTGGTCCAGGAGGGCAGATTCCGGGAGGACCTTTACTACCGGCTCAACGTCGTACCCATCGAAGTTCCTCCTTTGCGGGAGCGGCCCGACGACATCGTTCCCCTGATCCGGACGAACCTGTCCAAGTGCAACCGGGACCTGCACGAAAACAAGACCATAAATAATGAAGCCATGTCCATCCTGCTCCAGTACCCCTGGCCCGGGAACATCCGGGAGCTGCAGAACATCGTGGAGCGGCTGGTGATCACCACCTCGTCCGACGTGATCACCGAGGAGGATATCTTCATTTTTATACGTCAGGCTGCGGAGGAGCGGATCAGCGGATCGGAGGAGAGGTCCCTGGCCGCCGCTCTGGAGCGGGCGGAAAAGGGCATTCTGGAAGAGGCCCTGGCCAGCTACGGCTCCACACGGGCCATCGCCCGGGTCCTGCGGGTCAGCCAGCCCACCGTGGTCCGTAAGCTTCGGAAATACGGGCTCAAGAAGCCCTGATTCATTTTTGTATCAGCGATTCATTTTTGTATCACGCAGGCAATTTGACCGCCGACCCATGAGATATCCCCGTTTCCCCGGGGTTTTTTCTTTGGCGCATTGTCGTTTCCCCTTCCGGCGATTCACTTTTGAATCGCAAAGGCATGGGAGGCGGTGCGTTTTTGCCTCGGTCTTCCCCTGCCTTTGGACCCCAAAACCCGTTATTCTGTATACATGAGAGAGGTAAACCGCGGAATTTCAAGCCTTTGGGCGGAAGCGGGCGCCCCTCTCCTCCTCCCCTGCCGAAACCGGCTCCATATTGGCACACTTGTTGCGTTACCTGTATGCAGGAGAAGAATCGGATATTCTCCGGGACTTCTCCCCAAATCTGTTCACATTATTTCATGAAAAAGTTTTAAGGAGGCTTTAATCATGGCAGAAACAGCAAAAGAATACGTTGCGGAATTAGTAGCAAAAGCAAGGAAGGCTCAGGCGGTTGCCGAGAACTTCACCCAGGAAGATGTCGACCTGATCACGGCGGCCGTCACCTACAACCTGACCAAGCCGGAAAAGGCGCAGATGTTCGCCGACATGCTGGTGGAAGAGTCCGGCATGGGTATCCCGGAAGACAAGGTTGCCAAGATCTACGGTAAGGTCTGGGGCTCCTACATCATGATGAAGGACAAGAAGTCCGTCGGCAAAGTCGACGATGCTCCTTCCGGCGGCGAAGGCATCACGGCATATGCCAAGCCCATGGGCGTTGTTGCGGGAATCATGCCTGTCACCAACGGTGAGGCTACCCCCATCGTCAAGTCCAACATGGCTCTGAAGACGAGAAACGCCATCATCCTGGCTCCCCACCCCAAGTGCAAGAAGCTGAACGTGGTCATCGT
>CADBQT010000025.1 GCA_902796875.1 uncultured Eubacteriales bacterium | reverse complement strand
GGAAAATTATGGTAATCTTGGGCCAGATCAGGAGGGCGTACTAATGACGGTGATCTATGCAAAACTTATCCTGAGCATACTGACCGGTGGCTTCATGGGGCTGGCGGCGGTGACGGTGTTCAACCGGATGCCTGCCGGGTGGCTTTGTGATGTGGGAGAAGACCCGAGACCGGAGCTTACGGATCCCCAGGTCCAGCGGGTCAAAGGCTGGCCGTGGCGGTGGGTGTATGCAGGGCTTCTGGCCTGCCTTTGCGTGAGGCTTGCCTTCACCGTCATCCACCATTCCCGACCGGGGCTGGACGGTCTGCCCCCGGACACGGTGCTTCTGATCAGCCAGAGCCAGTTCGCTCTGGCCGGACTTTTCGCCTGCTGGGCCATGCTGCTCATCGGCCTGGCGGACCTGAAGTACATGATCGTTCCCGATCAGCTGGTGATCCTCCTGGCGGTGTGCGCCATGGGTTTCTGGCCTTTTCACGAGAGCGTCTGGCAGCCCCTGGCGGGGATGGCCATCGGCGGTGGGATGATGCTTCTCGTGGGGCTGATGGGCCGGGGCGTTTTGAAGCGGGAAGCTCTGGGGTTCGGTGACGTGAAGCTGTGCGCCGCCATGGGACTGGTCCTTGGGATCAGGGGGATCCTTTTCGTCCTCATCACCGCTTCCCTCTGCAACGGGCTGGCCGCGGCCATCGGTCTTGCCCGGAAGAAACTCCGCAAAGAGGACGAGCGTCCCCTGGGTCCGTGGCTGTGCGCCGCCGGCATTTTTTATGTTTTTATTGTCTGGCCGTTTATGATATGATGGAAAAGTGAAAAACTATCTCCTGACAATCGCATACGACGGGTCCGGATTCCACGGCTGGCAAAAGCAGCGGGAGGAACGCACGGTGCAGGGTCATCTGGAGGAGACTTTCTCGCGGCTGTTTTCCCAGGAGATCCGTTTGAATGGGACCAGCCGGACGGACGCCGGCGTCCACGCCTGGGGGCAGAGAGCTTCCTTTGAGGCACAGCTGGGCGTTCCCACGGAGCGAATGGCCAGGGTGATGAACAATGCCCTCTGCGGGAGGGAGCCGGGCTCCTTTGCCTTATCGCCGGTGCGCATCCGGAAGGTGGAGGAGGTGCCGGAGGGATTTCACGCCCGCTTCGACTGCAAAGGCAAGCGCTACGTCTACCGCATCCGAACGGGAGAGGAAGACGTGTTTCTGAGAAACTACGTCTACCACGCCGGAGAGAAGCTGGACGCCGAAGCCATGGATCAGGCCGCCGGATATCTGGTGGGGACCCACGACTTCAAAAGCTTCGAAAGTTCGGGAGGAACGCCGAGGGAGACGACGGTGCGGACCATTTTCTCCGCCGGAGTGAGCCGGGACGAGACGGGAGAAGAACTGAGACTGGAGATCAGCGGCGACGGCTTCCTTTATAATATGGTACGGATCATCACCGGGACCCTGGTGGAGATCGGCCGGGGAAGCCGAAAGCCGGAAGAGATAAAGACGATCATCGAAGAGAAAGACCGGAGCGCTGCCGGACACACGGCGCCGCCCTACGGCCTGTATCTGGCCGAGGTCTTCTATGAATGAGGCGAAGGACTACCGGGAGGATACTATGGACAATCGACCGAACTGGGATGAGTACTTCATGGATTTTGCCGTGCTGACGGCGAAGCGCTCCACCTGCCTGCGGAGACAGGTGGGGGCGGTGATCGTTCAGGACAAGCACATCGTCGCCACGGGTTACAACGGCGCCCCCAGAGGTCTGGAGCACTGCGCCCAGCGGGAAGGCGGATGCCTTCGGGAACAGCTGGGGATCCCCTCCGGGGAGAAGCACGAGCTGTGCCGGGCCCTTCACGCGGAGCAGAATGCCATCATCCAGGCGGCGACCCTGGGACAGAGCATCGAAGGGGCTACCATCTATATCACCCATCAGCCCTGCGTGATCTGCGCCAAGATGATCATCAACGCTGGGATCGAGCGGATCGTCGTCCGGGAAGGATATCCGGATGAACTGTCGGTACAGATCCTGAGGGAAGCCGGTCTGAAGATCGTGATGTTAGGAGAGCGAGAGTGACAGCGACCAGTTTTCACGTCTGGGGACCCTTTTTCCTGGCTGCGCTCGTCGCTGCTGCCGCAACGCCCCTGGCGGTGTGGGTGGCGCCGAAGATCGGCGTCATGGATGTCCCGAAAGACAACCGGAGAATACACAGCAAGCCCATGCCCCGATTTGGCGGCGTGGCGATCTACCTGGGCATGATGGTCTCCCTGGCGGTGTTTACCATTCACGCCAGGGGCGTCACGGCGATCATGCTGGGGTGTACTTTGATGTACTTTCTGGGACTGGCGGACGACATCAAGAACCTGAAGCCGTCCATCAAGTTTATCGGCCAGGCGGCGATCGCCACCATCGTGTTTTTCCTGGGGGTGCGGATCACCTTCGTTCGGATCACTCTCATCGAACTGTTCTTCGGTTCGGATCCCATCATGTTTGGCGGCATCATCGACTACGTGGTCACCGTGCTGTGGCTGGTGGCCATCACCAACTCGGTAAATCTCATCGACGGACTGGACGGTCTGGCCGCAGGGATCTCGGCCATCTCGGCCCTTTGTATCGCCTACGTTGCCTACATCCACGGCTACGTGGTCCCCACCATGGTCATGATGGCCATCGCAGGATCGGCCATGGGATTTTTGCCCTTTAACTTCCACCCGGCGAAGATCTTCATGGGAGATGCCGGATCTCAACTGCTGGGGTTTGCCATCGCTGCATTCTCCGTCACCGGCACGGTCAAGAGCGCGACCATCATGGTGGTCCTCATGCCGGCGCTGGTCTTGGGCCTGCCCATCTTCGACACCATCATGGCGATCATCCGCAGGACCAGCCGCCATCAGTCCATCGGGACGGCGGACAAGGAGCACCTGCATCACCGGATCATGAAGGCCGGGTTCGGTCAGCGGCGGGCGGTGCTGCTCATGTACAGCGTCAGCGGTGTCATGGGAACGGTGGCGGTCCTCTACAGCCGGGGACTGTACGTGGAGTGCGTCGGGCTTCTGGCGGTGGTGGCCATGATCATCGGCGTCATACTGACGGATACAGGAAAGAACAACATCAGCCTGAAGGGCGTGAGGATAATCAGGGAAGATTTGGGAGATGAGATCGTTGAAGACGGCAAAGGCAGGAAAAAGCGAAAGAAAGGGAAAGACACTGAATGACCTGGACAAGAGGACATTCTTTCGCACCGTCGCCGTGGTGGCGGCGCCCATCGCGCTGCAGAGCCTGATCGGCTCCAGCCTGAATCTGGTGGACAATCTGATGATCGGCCATCTGGGTGAGCTCCCCCTGAATGCGGTGGGGGTGTCCGTCCAGATCTTTTTTGTGTACTGGATGTTCGTCTTCGGCTTCGCCAGCGGGGCGGCCACCTTCATATCCCAGTTCT
Source organism: uncultured Eubacteriales bacterium (assembly GCA_902796875.1). Lineage (GTDB taxonomy): Bacteria > Bacillota > Clostridia > Peptostreptococcales > Anaerovoracaceae > Lentihominibacter. The sequence goes on along the minus strand of CADBQT010000025.1, from coordinate 436 downwards.
TCGGTGTGGGGGATCTGGTCAACATCCGAAGGACCACCGGATTCGCCATGACCATGGTCTTCGCCATGGGGATGGTCTTCTTCCTGGCGGCGGAGCTGTGCCCTCAGTACATTCTGCGGATCTTTACCCGGTTTCCCGAAGTCATCGAGACCGGCGCGGTCTACGTACGCATCGGCGCACCCGTGTTCCTGCTGGTGCCCATCACTCAGGCCCTGACGGTTGCCCTGCGGTCGACTCAGCAGACAGTCCAGCCACTGGTAGCCAGTGCGATCGCCCTTTGCCTCAACACCCTCCTCAATTATGCCCTGATCTACGGACACTTCGGAGCCCCGGCCATGGGAGTGGCCGGCGCGGCCCTGGCCACGGTCATTTCCCGGAGCATCGAACTGACCATCATCCTGTGGCTGATCTTCGGCAGGAGGAATATCCTGGCCGG
>CADBQT010000024.1 GCA_902796875.1 uncultured Eubacteriales bacterium | reverse complement strand
TAGACCGCCATGATCAGCGGGATCGTGATCAGGGTCCCCTTGGGGATGACCTGAGGATTGGAGACCTCTCCGGCGATGGTGGACATGGACTCATAGCCCGAGTACATCCACATGCCGATGGAGATGCCGCCGGCGATGTAGAAGAACCAATCGGAGATCCCCTCTGCCGGCTCCGGTGTGATCTGGAACGATATGGTGGACGCTGTCTCTGCGTCGCCTCCCCAGTTCATAAAGCCGCAAAGGGCAACGACACCAAAGGCGATCATGACCAGGAGGGACAGCACCGTGCTGACCCAGCCGACGTCCTTGACGCCCCGGATGTTGACCAGGGTGAAGATGGCGATCATGCAGAACTTCAGGGCGAATTCCCCCGCGATGTTCATATCCCAGACGGTAGCCGCATAGCCGCCCGCCAGGATGACATAGGAAGTGTTGTCGATGTAGATGGAGATGGTTCTCCACCATCCTGCCTGGAATCCCCAGAACTCACCCAGCGCTTCCTGGACCCACTTGTAGTAGCCGCCCTCCTGAGGACGGACAGAGCCCAGCTCCGACGCAACGAGTCCGAAGGGCAGTCCCCATACGAAGGGAAGGACGCACAGCATGATGATGGTGAGTCCCGGACCACATTCCGGGATCATCTCTTCGATGCCGTAGCATCCGGCCGCCACCAGACAGAAGATCATGAATACGACGGTCGAGACCTTGATCTCGTGCTTTCTCAGGCCGTGTTCCCCCTGAAAAGCCTGCGCCGCTTCAACTTGCTGCTGATTCATAGCGATGCCTCCTTAAATAATAAAGCCGAGATAATGAAACGTAATAATTCTTAATTATTGTATCATTATCCCGGTTTTATTTCAATCAATTGTGGATATACCACCAGATGACGCCGATGATGCCGGAGATGGCCATCACCGGGAAAAGAACGATGGCGATCCGCTCCTGGATGATGTCCTTTCGGGTAGGCACGTATTCCTTTGCCTTTGCGTTATCGTCGTAGGGAACGCTCCGATCGTAGACGTATTTGGCATCGCAGGTCACATCCAGGCCTTCCCATCCCAGATCCCCGTCCCGGATCTGGGGCGCCGTGAAATACTTTTCCTCCATAAGAGGGATGTACTTGGGGCCCCGCAGCCGGTGGCTGTCGAAGAGGCACACCTCTCCGTTGCTGAATTCCAGCCGCAGTGACCGGGGATTCAAAGGTCTTGCCGATACGATCTTCAGTCTGTCTTCTCCCATGCCTTCTCCTTCGTGAAAGCAGGGAAGCCGTCAGACCTCCCTGCTTCTTGTCAATTATTCATCCATCGGTGTCGCTTGCGTTTCGCCTTACCCCCTATTTGTTAATGGGCGGGAAGGCTTCTTCGAATGTCTTCTCATCTCCATGGAGGGTGGCGATGTGTCCCACCTTGCCTCTCTTGTTCTGGATCTGATAGACGATCATGGGAATGACGATCGCCGATGTGGCGACGCAGAAGATCACCAGTCCGCCGCCGGTATCGCCCACCGCGATATCCGGTTCGAGACCTTTAGCTTCCATTCCCGCAATGTAGGCTTTTTCGACAGGTGTCGCAAAGGCAAGCATGATCAGGCAGATGATCTGTGCGATCAATGCGAACCAGGGCACCCAGCCCATGCTCTTTTTGACCCTCGCCTTCAGGCAGGTCTCCGGATCGTAGCCGTTCTGTTTCAGCCGCACACGCATCCGCTTCTGGGAGGCGATGATTCCGACCCATGCCAGGGTTCCGGTAAATCCGGACATGCACAGCAGGGAGTCGTACAGGCTGGACAGCGCGCCGGTGACCTCGGCGAGAAGTCCGGTGATCAGGACGACCCACATGAACGCCATGGTGAAGAACACCGCGTTCTGGGGCGCCTGGTTCTTGGACAGCTTGCTCAGGAACTTGGGCGCCAGACCCTCGGTAGAGAGTCCGTACATGGCCCGGACCGTTCCATAGAATCCCGTGTTACCACAGGAGAAGGCAGCGACCATGACCACCGCCGCGAATATGTAGAAGAACGGCTGCAGTCCGTAGTCTCTGGCGACCTCCGCGAATACCGGGGTCGAATCGTCCGCCAGGGCCGTCGGGTAGATCAGGATGACGATCAGGATCGGGGTCAGGTACAGGGCGACGATACGGTAGACCACACTCCGGCAGGCTTTGGGAACCGCCACATCCGGATTCTTGGATTCTGCCGCCGCCAGACCGACGATCTCCGTACCCTGCATAGTGACCAGTACGACGACCATCATGACGGTGATGATCAGGATGCCGTGGGGGAACCAGGCGTCAAAGACGCTGATATCCGACGGGAAGTTGATTCCCGCACCCTTGAAACCATCGGTGATGTTGTATGCGGTCAGCTCTCCGGTGGGGCTTCCCCAGAAACCGATCCAGATGCCCAGGCCCAGCAGGATGAAGATGATGATGATGATCACCTTGGTGATGGCCAGGCCGGATTCGATCTTGGCAAAGATGTCTACCGCAAACAGGTTGATGATGGTCAGAGCCATCATGGTGCCTACCGCGAAGGCGATGTAGGCCACCGTGCTGGTTATGCCGGTGATCGCCTGAAGGGCGGCCGACACAGCGATGGCTTCCGACGGTACATAGCATACCCAGTTGAACCAGAAGGCCCAGCCGAATCCTGTGGAAATCGTGGGCCCGAGGAATTCATTGGTGTAGGCGATGAATGATCCTGACCGGGGAAGGTTGACCAGGAGCTCCGCGTAGGAGATCATCAATCCGAAGACGATGACGCCTACCAGCAGGAACGCCCAGAAGACGCCGGGGCCCATGACCTCGATGTCCCAGCCTACGCCCAGGAAGTAGCAGGATCCAATAACGCCGCCAAGTCCGATAAAGGCAACCTGCCATTCGGCGATGCCTCGTTTCAGATCTTGAGGGTTCTCATTGCCCGTGGTTGGGACTTTGTTTTGATCTTCCATAGATCCCTCCTTTTACGCTTGCGTGAATAATAAAGATGATTGCGTTGATGAATAATAATTCTGACAATTAATTTTATATCCGTTTCCCGGTCTTTGTCAACGCACTATACCCCTATATGGACAGTACTATCTTGCTTTTTTTCGGGGTCGCCGGGGGAGGAATCTACAGTTCTCTTCGTCCTTCCACTGCTTTGAGGAGGGTCACCTCGTCGGCGTATTCCAGATCTCCGCCCACCGGAACGCCGTGGGCGATGCGGGTCACCCGGATCCCGCTGGGTTTGATGAGACGGGCGATGTACATGGCCGTAGCCTCACCCTCGATGGTGGGGTTGGTGGCCAGGATCAGCTCCTGGACTTCTTCATCCTGGAGCCGGGTGATCAGATCCTTGATATTGATGTCTTCCGGGCCGATGCCGTCCATAGGGGAAATGACCCCGTGAAGCACGTGGTACAGTCCCCGGTATTCCCGGATCTTTTCCATGGCGACCACGTCTTTGGGGCTTTCCACCACGCAGATCACCGATCTGTCCCGCTTCTCGTCGCTGCAGATGACGCAGGGGTCCTCCTCCGTCAGGTTGCCGCAGACGGAGCAGTACCGCATGGAGGTCTTGGCCTCCCGGATCGCATCGGCCAGCGCAAAGGCATCCCGGTCATCCATGGAGAGAATATGAAAAGCCAGCCGCTGGGCGGTCTTGCCTCCGATCCCCGGCAGCCGGTTCATTTCATTGATCAGTCGATTGAGCGGTTTGGCGTAATACTTCATTACCCGTTCCTCTTTACAGGCCCGGGATCCCCAGACCGGAAGTAAACTTGCTCATCTCCGCCTGGGAGATATCCTCCATCTGGCGAAGAGCCTCGTTGGTCGCTGTCAGGATCAGATCCTGGAGCATTTCCACATCATCGGGATCCACCACGTCCGGCTGGATCTGGATATCCTTCAGTTCCTTTTTGCCGGTCACGGTAACGGTGACGGCGCCGCCACCGGAAGTCGCCGTAGCTTCCATCTCGTCGATCTGCGCCTGGACCTCGTCCATCTGCTTCTGCATGGCCTGCATCTGCTGCATCTGCTGCTGCATGTTGCCTCCGCCCTGCTTCTTCGGTCTCTTGCCTGCGCGCATTCCTTTGCCCATGAGTTGATTCCTCCTTATATTCTTTCCTTATATTATACTACTCTATAGTGACTCGGGTGCCCAGAAGCTGTTCCGCATTGGCGGCCGCTTCCTCCACCGTGGGTTCCGTTCCTTCGTCGCCGCTTTCGATCCGCATGACCCGCCGCTTCCCGGTCCGCTTCTCCATGAGTTCCTCCAGGAGCTGACGGTTCCTCTCCACGTGGCGGCGGTTGATGGCCCCGGAGACGTGGACGGTGAAGGATTCCTCATCCATCTTCGCCAGCCTGCTGCTGATGCGGATCAGGTGGATGCTGCTGATGTTCTTCTCCCCGTCGGTGAAGATGCTGTCCCACAGGGCGTCCAGATCGTTGACCGGCGGGGGAGCATCGTCAGACGCTTCAGCCGGCGCGGGAGCATCCGCCTTCACCGGGGCCGGGGCCTCTGCCGGGGGCGCCGCCTTTTTCGTCGGGGCAGCCACAGGGACCGCTTCCTTCACGGGTGCCGGGGCCGGGGCCTCTGCCGGGGGCGCCGCCTTTTTCGTCGGGGCAGCCACAGGGACCGCTTCCTTCACGGGTGTCGGGGCCGGCGATCCGTTGGCCTGGCACAGGCGCACCATGGCCAGTTCCAGCAGGATCCTGGGCTGGGTGGACCAGCGGGCCTCGTTCATGGCTTTGGAAAGTTCCAGGATCCCCCGGTTGATCTCCTCAGGGGCAAGCCCTGCGCTCTGCTCCCGGATCCGGTCGATGTTTTCCGCCGACAGGTTGATGGCGGCTCCCGGATCCCGGATATACCGGGTGATCATCAGGTTACGATAGTGGTTGACCCAGTCACGGATCATCTGGCGCACGTCCTTGCCGTCGGCCAGAACTTCCCCCAGGTACTGGAGGGCTTCCGCCGCCTGGCCCTGGCGGACAAGGTCCGTCAGGTGGAGGAAGACTTCCTCTCCCGATGCTCCCAGAAACTCCAGGACATCGGGAGCATCCACCGTGCTCCCGCCTCCGGAGATGCACTGATCCAGGATGCTCAGCCCGTCTCTCACCGATCCGTCGGCGTTGGCGGCGATGATCCGCAAGGCGTTATCCGTCACCTGGATGCCGATGTCGGCGCAGATCTTCTTCATTCCCTCCATGAGGGTCACCTCCGGGACCCGCTTAAAGTCCAGCTTGAGGCACCGGGACAGGATGGTCGCCGGCAGCTTCTGGACTTCCGTGGTCGCCAGGATGAAGGTCACATATTCCGGCGGTTCCTCCAGGGTCTTCAGAAGCGCATTGAAGGCTTCCGGCGAGAGCATGTGGACTTCGTCGACGATATAGACCTTGTGTCTTCCTTCGGCGGGCGGATAGTTGACGCTGTCCCTCAGGGCCCGAACATCATCGATCCCCCGGTTGGAGGCCGCATCGATCTCCACCACGTCCAGGAAGTTCCCGGCCGCGATGGCTTTGCACGCTCTGCACTCACCGCAGGGGCGGACGCCCTCGCTTTCGCAGTTGAGGCCCTTGGCCAGAAGCCGGGCCGTGGTCGTCTTGCCCGTTCCCCGGGTCCCGGAGAACAGGTAGGCGTGGCTGGTCGTCCCTTCGGCGATCTGATTTTTCAGTATGCGCACGATGTGATCCTGGCCCAGGAGCTCCTCGAAGGTCTCCGGCCGATATGCGCGGTATAATGCGGTATACATCTGTACTTCCTCCTGCAGGAAAGAAAATTGCCCTTTGAAAGGTCCGCATGTCCAGGAGAAGGCTGATCTGCGGCACATAAGAGCTTCCGCTTATTGCTGCTTCCTTCCGGACCTGACAAGGTTCACGGTGTCCTATTGCGC
>CADBQT010000023.1 GCA_902796875.1 uncultured Eubacteriales bacterium | reverse complement strand
GCTCAGTCGATCTTCTCTCCCACGGCTTCCATAGCCGCCCGGATGGCTGCCGGAAGACGGCGGCATTTCTCTTCGGAAATGGACGCCACGGAGATCCGGATGCCCAGTTTCAAAGGCACCAGATAGATGTCCTCTTCCTCCAGTTTCCGGCTCACGGCGTCGGGATCGGCGCAGGGCACACTGACGAAGAATCCGGCGTCGAAGGGCACGATGGGAAGGCCCGTCTTCTCCGCTTCCTCGCTGAAGGCTCTGCCTCTGTCCAGAAGCATCTGGCGGTAACCCGCTCTCTCCTCGTCCACCCGCTTCAGAAGCTGGGGATCCTCATAGATCCGGGACAGGATGACCTGTGCCACTCTGGCGGTGTTGGACCAGGAGCCACGGGAGGAGTACTCGCACACCCGCTTGAACTCGTCGGCGATCTCCCGGGTCTTCGCCACGCAGATCATGGCGCCGCACCGGGTGCCGTAGAGGGTGCAGGTCTTGGAAAGGCTGTAGGCCACGATGGAGATCACGTTCTCGGGAAGCTCTCCCAGCTTGGGGAAAAACTTTCTGTATTCATCCTCATCTCCCGCAAAGTCGATGTAGGCCGCATCCACCACCAGGGCGATAGCCTTGCCCGAGGCCGCCTCTTCCTTCAGGACGTCGATCACCTGATCCCAGTCCTCCAGGGTCAGGGAATATCCCGTCGGGTTGTGGGCGGGGGTGTTCAGAATGATCACCAGGCTCTCCTGCCTTTGGAGGAGCTCCGCCGACTTCTCCCGGAAGGAGGCGCCGTTGAACTTCCCCTCCTCGTCGAACAGAGTGAAGGTGGCCACCTTCCGTCCGATCTCTCCGGCGATGGTGCCGTAGGGGGCCCAGTGCCAGTCGCTGGTCAAGATTTCGTCTCCCGGGGAAGAGTAATTGGAAACCACATTGCGCAGGGATCCGGTGCCGCCCGGAGTGGCCACCGCTTCACGAAAGCCTTCCGGCGCATGATCCCCGAAGGCCGCTTTCTGCACCGCCTCCCGGAAAGGCGCCGTTCCGCCGATGGGGGCGTACTCCGCATAGTCCTCCGGCTTCAGCTGATGGAACACCTGGTCCACCGACTCCAGCACCACCAGTTTTCCCTCGTCGTCCAAAAGGGCTCCGATGGTCCCGTTGATCACCCTTTCCGGGCCCTTCTCCCGGATCGCCGCCTTGGCCCGGTTGCTGATCCCGAAGATCTTGTCTTCCTTGGGAATGTTTCTTCCATTCTCTCTTGCCAAAATGTACTTATCCGTCACCGCATATCTCCTTTCGTCGCTTCCGCCGGCATCCCGGCTCAGACGATCACTTTCACGTAGTGGATCTTTTTGCCCGCCCGGAGGAATTTCTTCTCGTACTCGGTCATGACCTCCCGGGCAGGCAGATCGGTTCCATGCAGGTCCCAGGTTTCCTCCGCCGGAGTCCATCCGCAGGCCGCGATCTCTTCCAATGTAAAGGCAAAGAGGTCGTCGTTATCCGTCTTGAATTCGATGGCGCCGCCAGGTCTTATGACCTGAGCATACTCCTTCAGTCTGCCCCGCCAGGTCAGGCGCCGCTTCACATGGCGGGCCTTGGGCCAGGGGTCGCTGAAGTTCAGGTAGATCCCGGCAAGGCTTCCCTCAGGGAACAGGTCCATCAGAGACCGGACGTAGTCGCAGACGAAGCGCAGGTTGCTCAGCGGGCTGCTCGCCGCGGGAGTATCGCCGGTATCCTCCGCCCCGCCGCCTGTCTCCCGGGCCTTCTCCAGGGCCCGCAGGAGCACCGTCTCCTGGCCCTCCATGCCCAGGTAGTCCGAGCCCGGATCCGCCAGGGCCTTGGCGATGAGGAAGTCCCCCTTGCCGCAGCCGATCTCAAGAAAAAGATCCCGGCTTTCATCCCGTTCCCATGCTCCGGGAGCATCTCCCCCGTGCTCCGCCAGAGGAAGCCGGGTGAGCCATGCCCCGCAGGCTTCCATTCGTTTGTCCAGATCCTTTGCTTTTCGCTGTCTCATGTCGCCTATCCTACCACAGAATCCGTTCCAGAACAATCATGGCCAGATAACTCATCATCAGGATCGCCCCGGCCAGATCTCTACGGGCGAATCGGATCTCGTTCATCCTGGTCCTGGGGCGGCCGCTTCCGTAGCACCGGGACTCCATGGCCATGGCCAGATCCTGGGCGATGCGGAAGGCGCTGATGAACAGGGGGACCAGAATGGGCACCAGTGCCTTTGCCCGGCGGAAGAGGGAGCCGGTCTCGAAGTCCGCCCCTCTGGCCTGCTGGGCCTTCATGATCTTATCCGTCTCTTCCAGGAGGGTGGGGATGAACCGTAGAGCGATGGTCATCATCATGGCCAGCTCGTGGGCGGGGACGCCGATCTTCTTCAGGGGTGATAGGAGCGCCTCGATGCCGTCGGTGAGCTGGATGGGCCGGGTGGTCAGTGTCAGCAGGGATGAACCCAGAATGAGGAGCACCAGACGGATCCCCATGAAAGCCGCCGTCTCCACACCTTGGACGGTGATCTGCAGTTTCCAGAACCGGACCAGCACGTCCCCCGGGATCATGAACAGATTCACCAGCAAGGTGAAGGCGATGATGAGAAACACCGGCCGCAGGCCCCGCAGGATGTAACTTCTGGGCACCCGGGAGATAAGGATGACCGCCTCCAGGGCAAGCCAGGCGATGAGAAATCCGCCGAAGTCCCGCACCACAAACAGGCTGATGATGTAAAGCAGTGTGGCCACGATCTTCAGTCTGGGGTCCAGCCGGTGGATCCAGGATTCTCCCGGATAGTATTGTCCTAATGTGATGTCCCGGATCATGGCGCCACCGCCTTTGCGATAAGATCCGCCGCCTCCTCCAGAGTGAGGGGGGAGCCTTCGACGAAGATCCCCGACCGGCGAAGCTGTCCGGTGATCCGGAGGGCGTCCGGGCGGGCCAGACCGATCCGCTCCAGCTCGTCTCCCCGGGCGAAGACCTCCTCCGGCGTTCCGTCCATGACCAGCCGGCCCCCATCCAGGACCAGCACCTGGTCGGCCAGGCGTGCGATGTCGTTCATATTGTGGGACACCAGCAGGGTGATGTTTTTCGTCTCTTCGTGGATCCGGCAGATCATGTCCAGGATCTCCTCATGGGCCTGAGGATTCAGTCCCGCCGTGGGCTCATCCAGGATCAGGATCTCCGGTTTCATGGCGATGACTCCGGCGATGGCCACCCGCCGCTTCTGTCCTCCGGACAGGGTAAAGGGCGAAGCGTTTTTCACCTCGTCGTAGTCAAGGCCCACCAGGGCGATGGCTTCCCGTACCCGGGCATCCACTTCCTCCGGAGCAAGTCCCAGATTCTCAGGGCCAAAGGCCACGTCCAGGGCCACCGTCTCTTCGAAAAGCTGGTACTCGGGATACTGAAACACCAGCCCCGTCTTCCGCCGGATCTTCAGCATGGAGACTCCCGGCCGGGTGATGTCCGCATCGCCGATGAATATGGATCCGGAGGTGGGTTTTAAGAGTCCGTTCAGTAGCTGGAGGAGGGTGGATTTTCCCGAGCCGGTGTGACCGATGAGGCCGGCGAAGGTTCCGTCCGCCACAGTAAAACTCACATCCTCCAGAGCCTTATGCTCGTGAGGCTGCCCCGGGCTGTAGATATGATTCAGATGTTCGACCTTTATCGCCATGTCATCCTCCTCACCGTCCGGCGGCCCTGTACCGGGCATCGCCCAGGGCCTCCGTCAGATCCTCTGCCGTCATGATCCCCTGGGGCAGATCTACTCCCCGCTGTCTGAGGAGATGAGCCAGTTCCACCGGGGCGGGCACTCCGAGGGCCAGGGCCTTCAGCTCGTCCCTTCTCGCAAACAGTTCCTCCGGCGTTCCCTCCATGGGGACCCTCCCCTTATCCATGACCACGATCCGGTCGGCGCAGGCGGCCTCCTCCATGAAGTGGGTGATGAGGATGGTGGTGATGCCCCGTCCGTTGAGCCTGCGGATCACTTCCAGCACGTCCTGTCTTCCCCGGGGGTCCAGCATGGCCGTGGGCTCATCGAAGACGATGCAGTCCGGCTCCATGGCCACGGCGCCGGCGATGGCGATCCGCTGCTTCTGCCCTCCCGAGAGGAGGTGAGGCGCCTTGCTTCGGAATTCCGCCATCTCCACCGCATCCAGCGCAAAGGCGACCCGGTCCCGGATCTGATCCGCCGGGATCCCCAGGTTCTCCGGGCCGAAGGCGATGTCATCCTCCACGATGGAGGAGACGATCTGATTGTCCGGATTCTGGAAGACCATGGCCACACGGCTGCGTACCTCCCACAGGTTCTCCGGCTCCTTCGTGTCCAGTCCGTCGATGCGGACGGTCCCTTCCGTTGGGATCAGGAGGGCGTTCAGGCACCGGGCCAGGGTGGATTTCCCCGATCCGTTCTGGCCGATCACCGCCGTGAAACTTCCCCTTGGAACAGCAAAACCCACCCCATCGATCGCCCGATGGGATGAGCCGTCCTGGTTGATATAGTCATAGGTGAGATTGTCGATTTCGAT
>CADBQT010000022.1 GCA_902796875.1 uncultured Eubacteriales bacterium | reverse complement strand
GACTGGAACTACGGCCGGTCTCCGGCGGCGGACATCGTCCGGGGCGATTTCTTCCCCTGCGGCGAGGTGATGTTCCACTTCTCCACGAAGGGCCACCGGATCGAAGAGGTGAAGATCACCGGGGATTTCTTCTCCGGCGGGGACATCGAGGAACTGGAAGCGGCCTTTGTCGGGATCCCCTACGAGCGGGAAGCGGTCCTGGAAGTCCTGCGGGCGGCGGATCTGAACACCTATCTGGGGGACATCACCGCCGAGGAGCTGGCGGAGGTCATCGTCTGACCGATCCCAGGGCCGGATCCGGGGCAGATCCGGGGCTGATTTCACAGAAATGACAACAACCGGTGCTATGATGATTCTGGGGATTTGTATATCCTGCATTTTGTAGTATAATTTACCCGTATGACCATCGATCGCATTTCGGGGAGAAGGACAGAAATGATCGACAGAAACTATGGCATAAAACAGATGATCGCGCTGGTCGCCGCCGCCATCGTTATGACGGGGACGATCGTGATGGTCAAAGAGTTTCACGCCTTTACCGCCTCTGCAGACCAGGGGGATAAGGCGGTGACTTGTTATGCCGTTCCCGGGACTACCGTCGAACTGGACGAAGACCTGGGGGATCATGTGATCTATCTGAGCAGCGACCGGGGCATACTGGATATCGGAACCAAAGGTACCATCAAGGCGAAGACGGTGGGAACTGCCGATCTGCGCATGCTGGATCTGGATACGAAGAAGATGGATAAGGTGCGGGTCCGCATCGCCCATCGCCAGACGATCACCACGGCCAAGGATCACTATGTGGCCATCTACGGAGACAAACCCCTGAAACTTGGCGCGAAGACGGATGCCGATGACGGGAGCAAGCTCATCTACAAGAGCGATGACCCGAAGATCGCTTCCGTAGATGAGAACGGAAATGTCAAGATCGGCAAGGCGGGGAAGACCAGTATCCATATCCGGGCGGAAGCTACGGAGAATTACCACGGGACCGATAAGGACGTGGTGGTCACCGTCGGGAAGAAGGGCGCAGCCATCACCACGGATCAGACCGCCTATTCCATGCCCGCCACCGGAGAGAAGGTCAAGATCGAAGCCAAAGCCACCGGCAAGGGCGACATCGTCTATGAGAGTGAGAACCCTGAGATCGCCACGGTAGACGAAGAGGGGAACATCGTCCCCGTTTCCGCCGGGGTGACCAAGATCAAGGTTCTTCAAAAGGAGAGCGCCAACTTCGAGGGAGCGGAGACGGCGGTGGATGTGGAGATCACCAAACCCACCGCATCGGATCGGGCTCTCGCCGCAGTGGCCTGGGCCATGGATATCGCCAACGATGACAGCTTCGCCTATGGCAGCGGAAGCGTTGCCCACAAGAAGGGCTGCTACTTCTGCGGGACCAATCAGAAATACAAGCCCGCCGGATACGAGAAGACCTATTGCTGCAATCCGTTTATCTTTGCGGCCTACGCCCACGGCGCCCAGGATCCGGATATCCTGGCTTCCTGCCAGAGGGGAGGTTGCGGCGGCATGGACCCGTCGGACTGGACCCCTTATGGTTTCGAATGCCTGGGTTCGGTGTCTGAGGTGAACTTCAACGATCTGCTCCCGGGAGACGTGGTCATGTCCGACAGCAGCAAGAACGGATGGTGGCATCACGTATGGATGTACTGCGGAGAGAACCAGTACGTGGAAGCGGCCAATGGAAACTTCGGCCCGGGAAGCATCGCCGTGGAAAACGGCGCGGACAAATACTATCCCAAGTACGCCCGCAAGGGATGTTACGTGGTGCGTTACGTCAAGGAATAGTGAGCCCCTTCCGGCAGATGGAGATGGAATGACCACAGACAATCGTAAAAAAGCAGCGGCCGCCGCAACGGTGGCCGCAGTGATTTCCGCATCCGGCGCCGCGGTGGACGCCACCTTCGACGACCCGGCGGAGATCCTCCAGCAGACCAATCCCGAACCGAAGATCGAGTACGCTTACGGGGCGACGGATGAGGATGTTCCCGCTCAGGAGGATGAGAAGAAAGCGCCGGAGAAAAAGACGGCCAAGGAAGCCTTCCGTGACTGGATCCTGGAGCTGCCCCTCATGGTGCGGGTGCTTTTCGTACTGCCCCAGTGGTTCATCGGTCATCTGGTCATCGCCGGAGGAGAGTTCCTCTTCGCCGGTCTGTCCCCCATCCTCCACGGCGTTCTCAGTTTCGTTCTCATGGCCCTGGTCATCGCCGCGGCCTTCACCGTCACCGCCAAAGCCATGTTCCCGGATCTTCCTCTCGGCAAGATCCTGAACCGGCATACCATCAAGTGGATCCTCATCGGGTCCGCCGGTGCCTTTGGGGCCAATCTGGTCCTGGGCGTGTTCTGGGCGGATTATGCCAAATTCAAGCTTCTGGCCATGGCCGGACTGACCCTGATCTGTCTGGGATCCCTGGCCATCTGGTTTGCCCGAAGAGAAAACGCCCGCCGGAAACGGCAGGCGCTGGAGTCTCGATCTGAAGTGGAAATAATCGAAGAGGAGGAGCCCAAGGAACTGGTCTACTCGTCTCTCGGAGAGACCTTTACCGTCCGGCCGAGAGAAGAGGAGTAGTCTACGACTGTCCCAGGGGGATCTCCACGACCTCCGCCATCTTCACCAACGTATTCTGGATCTGGGAGGAGATCTCCTCCACCATACGTCCTTTGATCTCCGTATGTTTTTCCTGTTCAAGGCTTTCATAGAAGGCTTCTTTTACGCTGAAGCTGATGCTGTCGATGCGGGAGCTGAAGGCGCTCTTGGGCACGAGCCGGCGAACGGCCTTGGGGATATCCGCCGTCAGCATCTTTTCTTCCATCTTGTCTTTCCCCAGGAAGAGGATGACCACGGAAGTGATGATGCCGATCATGATCCCGCTGGGGTCGGCGAAGAAGGGGATGAAGCTGAAGGTGGACATCATGATGGCCAGGAGGGCCGTCACGATGGAGTCGATCAGCAGGGTCATCTCCCGGATGGCGAAGAGTTCTTTCGCATCGACCTTGATGTCGATGTCGGAGACGGACAGGTAGGACTTCAGGCTGAGGGCCGTGTAGGGGACCCGGTGCCGGATGCAGATGGGCACCGTGTATTCCTCCAGTTCCTCGATGACCGGACGCAGCCAGGAAGTGATCGGCCCCGCCAGAAGCTCTCTGGCCTCGTCCTCACTGAGGAAGTCTTCGATGTCCTTTTGGAGAACAACGTCCGTATCCGAAAGCCGCCGGATCTCCCCGGATCTCCACTTCTCGAAGATGGGGAGGGCGACCCGGGAAACGATGGGATCCACCAGACAGTCCACCGCGTCCCGGTAAAGGTTGATGATGTGTTTGCTGACGATATCTTCGATGGTGTTGGACCGGACCAGCTTGTCCAGGTCCTCCTTGAATTCCTTCAGATCCTCGTCGATCCGTCCGCAGTAGGACAGCCCCCTGGCCACGGAGAATTCCGGATCGGTGGCGG
>CADBQT010000021.1 GCA_902796875.1 uncultured Eubacteriales bacterium | reverse complement strand
TGCCCGGAAGACGCCGGTCAGCTCCAGGCGGCGTTCCGCCGGACTCAGGCTCCGAAGCTTTTGGGTCTCCCGGGTCCGCTGAAGAAGTTGGGGACAGAGTCGAGGCGCAGGAGCAGCAGAGCAGGAGCCGCCGTCCAAACCGACCTGGCTCCACCGGCGGACCAGCTGCCGTGCCATCCACTCCGACTGGTTGTATCCCCGCTGAAGGAGACGGCGACGGCTGACGGGGACCGGGACCACCAGATCCACAGGATGCCGGCCGGGAGAGAACCAGCCGCAGCGGATCTCCTCCTCGATCCGGTCGAACATCATGTCTCCGCATTTGCCGGCGATGTAGCCTTTGCCCGCATATTTCAGATCCATCATGATCTCCCGTTCGTGAAGGCCGTAGGTCAGACAGGAGAATCCCCGGATAAAAGCATGCTCCTGTCCCATGCAGTCATAGCAAAACCTGCCGGCGTAGGTGTCCGGCAGGGCTTTTCCGCACCTGGCGCATGTTCTTCCCGTGATCCAGTGGAAACGGCCTATGCAGGTATCGCAAAGGCTGTAGAGCCGGCTGCGGTCGATGAGACTGCCGCAGCAAAGGCAATAGATATTCGAAGGAAAGACCGCCTCATCCAGTTCATGAAGCAGCCTCCCGATCCCCTTAAAATCCATCTCTTTCTCCCCGCCCCGTCGGGGCCCCTATACCCTCATTTCATTCTCCAGTTTGAGAAGCTCGGCCAGGCGGTAGTCCAGTCCCGAGTACCGCTGGCTGATCCGGTTGTTGTCCACCATGGCGCACAGCTTGCTCTCCGAGCCCACCAGGACCACCGCCGTCTTGCCTCTGGTCACGCCGGTGTAGAGCAGGTTCCGGGTAGCCAAAACCGGCGGGAACCAGCTGACCGGCATGAGGACGATGAGAAACTCGCTGCCCTGGCTTTTGTGCACTGTAATGGCGTAGGCCAGCTCCAGCTCCTCCAGCTGATCGAAGGTGTAGGTCACATAGCGGGAGGAATCGAAGATGACGTTCACTTCGTTGAACTCCCGGTCGATGCTCTGGATGAAGCCCACGTCTCCGTTGAAGACCCCCTCTCCTTCGGTGAAGTCCTCGGTGTCCCGCCACTTGAGCTCGTAGTTATTTTTGATCTGCATGACCTTGTCCCCCTCCCGGAAGAGCCGGTCACCGAAGGCCTTTTCCTCTTTGTCCGGTTCCGGCGGGTTCAGGATGGACTGGAGCCGTTCGTTCATCTGGATGCAGCCGAGGACTCCCCGGCGTACCGGAGTCAGGATCTGGATGTCCCGGACGGGAAGAATGTCTTCATAATAGGAAGGAAGCCGGTTTATGGTCAGGTCCACGATGGTGTCCAGCATTTCCTTTTCCGTCTTTCTGGGGACCATGAAAAAGTCCGAGTCCGTTCCGTTGACGTCGGGATACTCTCCCCGATTGATCCGGTGGGCGTTGACCACGATCATGCTCTCACTGTCCTGGCGAAAGATCTTCGTCAGCCGGGTGCAGTAGATGTATTCGCTGGTGATGATGTCCCGAAGGACGTTACCGGCGCCAACGGAAGGGAGCTGATCGTCGTCTCCCACGATGATGAACCGGGTCCCCGGGCGGATGGCACTGACCAGCCCGTCCATGAGCATAAGGTCGATCATGGACGCCTCGTCGACGATCACCGCGTCGTACTCCAGAGGATCGTCGGCGGTCTTGCCAAACCGGAGCTGGTCGCTCTCCTCGGAAAAACTGTATTCCAACAGCCGGTGGATGGTGGAGGCGGGATGGCCGGAGGTCTCGGTGATCCGCTTGGCCGCTCTTCCCGTAGGGGCGGCGATGGCCGTGTCCAGGCCGCTGTCCTCGAGTATATTGATGATGGCGTTGATGATGGTGGTCTTGCCGGTGCCGGGTCCGCCGGTGATGACGGAGACCCCCGTTTCCAGAGAGTGGACGACGGCGTCCTTTTGGTTGTCGTTCAGCTCGATGCCGGTCATGGCCTCGGTCCTCCGGATCAGCTGGTCCACCTGGCCCCGGATGGGCTTTGGGGCAGCGCCCCGAAGGGCCCGAAGACACTTGCTCACGTTCTGTTCCGCCGCGTAATACGAATAGAGATAGACCATGCGCCGGCCATGGATCCGATCGATGTGGATGTCTCCCCGGAAGGCCAGGATCTCGACCTGCTCAGCCACCAGCTCTCTGGACAGATCCAGGAGCTTCCCCGCCTGTTCGCAGAGCTCCTCCTCGGGAAGGCAGGTGTTTCCCTCCCCGGAATAGTAGGAGAGGGTATAGGCGATCCCGCTCTGGATCCGGAATTCGTCGTCCTTTTCAAGGCCCAGCTTGGCCGCGATCCGGTCCGCCTTGATGAAGCCGATGCCGTGGAAGTCGTCGATGAGCCGGTAGGGATTTTCCGCCAGAACGTCCAGGGTCTCCGATCCGTATTTCTGATAGAGGCGGAGGGCGTAGCCGGCGTCGATGCCGTACTTCTGGAGCTGGAGGCTGACCCGGGCGAACTCCCGCTGCTCTGCAAAGGCAGAGGAGATCCTGGCCGCCGTCTTGGGCCCGATCCCCGAGATCCTCACCAGCTGTTCCGGCTCCTCTTCGATCACCCGGAAGGTGTCTTCCCCGAAGGTCTCCACGATGACCGCGGCGGTCTTGGG
>CADBQT010000020.1 GCA_902796875.1 uncultured Eubacteriales bacterium | reverse complement strand
CCGGGAAAACTCTGCCCGGCCGGTCCTTTCCCTCCCGTAGAATTCCTCGTCGGTCAGGTACCGGACGATCCTGCCGCCGGCGATCTCGGCGATCTCCGGAAGGTTGATGCTCCCAAAGGCAGAGTAGCTCATGGACCGGATCTTTCGCACCCGGGTGCCTGCGATGACCTTGCCGGCGAAGACCACCTGCACCCCGCGGGACCAGGAGTCCGCCGCATAGAGAATGCTGTCGTGAAGGTTGGCCTTGGCGTCGGTGATCTCGAAACCTATCGGGCTCTGGGCTCCGGTGATCACGATGGGCTTGTCCGCCTTTCGGATCATGTAGGAAAGGGCCGCCGCCGTGTAGGCCATGGTGTCCGTTCCGTGGGTGATCACGAACCCGTCGTAGGCATCGTAATTCTCCCGGACCGCGTCGGCGATGCGGATCCAGTGATCCGGCGTCATGTCCGAGCTGTCCAGATGAAAAAGGCTCTGGATGTCGATGGACACCTCCCGGTCGATCTTGGGGAGGAGGGACATGAGCTCGTCCGCGGTCAGGGTGGGCAAAAGTCCATCGGGGGATGCCGTCGATGCGATGGTCCCCCCGGTGGTCAGCATGAGTATTCTGGTCATGGGTCTCCTTGGCCGGCGCAGTTTCCCGGCGCCTTACTTGTTGCGGAAAGGACAGTGGGTGTGGGTGCAGATGTGGCACTGGCGGTTGCAGTTGGGCCGGCCGTCCTCCGCCAGCAGATTCCCGCCGCAGGACTGGACCATCTTCCGGTCCTTCACCGCAGCCTCTTCGATGGTCTTCTTCGCCTCTTCCTTGGCCTTTTCTTCTTCCAGCTGCTCCGCTTCTTCTTCGGTGATCAGCCCCAGGTCCAGCTTGTAGGCGGTCATGTCGTAGCCCTGTTCCTCGGCCTCCAGCACGTGCTTGATCATCTCTTCCCGGTGGGCATCCTTTTCGGCGAGCTCTTCGGCGACGCCGGCCAGGGCCGCGGGGACATCCCCTTCCTCCCCGGCGCTTCCCGCGCCTTTGCTTCCGCCGGCTTTTTTGATCCCCAGCTCGCCTTCCTTCGGACGCATGTCCTCAAAGTTCACGCCCAGGCTCTTTTCCAGAAGCCGGATGGCTCCCTCCCGATGCTTCTTGGAAAGCACGCCAAGGGATGCCATGATGTAGTCGTTATCCACCAGGACTCTGGCGTGGGAGGTGGGGAACAGCCGGGTCCCGGTCTCGTCGTATTCGCAGATCCGACCCATGATCTCCTCCCGATGAGGGAGTCTGGTCATGGCTCCACCGGTGCCCACGATGTATCTTACCGTGGTCAGGTCCTTGCCCTCGGCCACGGTGCTTCTTCCCGAGGGTCCGTAAATGTAGCGGATCTGTCCGGCGTGGCGTTCCACCGCTTTCATGGCCGCCTCCTCCGCCAGGATCTCCACCAGTTTCAGTTCGTCTTCGTTTTTCGGGATCGCCACGTAGGACTCCAGAGTTTTATCCGGGTCGATCCCTGCCTTTGCACAAAGGCGGGCAAACTCCTCTTCCCCGATGGACTCGATGACCTTCATCCGGTTGACGTAGACGCCCAGGTCTCCCTCCACCGTCCGCTTGGCTTTTGGCTCCGGGGCCGTCATGATCCGGGCTACCTGGTCCGACTCCGTGGCCACGGAATGAACGTCCGTCGTGGCGCCGCCGATGTCCAGGACCATCAGATCCCCGATGCAGTCGTAGAGAAGTTTGGTGCACTCCATCACGGCGCCCGGCGTGGGGATGATGGGTCCGTTGACCATGTCCCGCACGTGTTCCATGCCCGGCGCGCCGGTAATGTGTTCTTCGAAGGCTTCCTGGATGACTTTGCGGCAGGGCTCCACGTTCATGTCATCGATCTTCGGGTAGACGTTGTCCACGTTGTAGAGCTTCTGGCCGCTCTCCTCGTCGAAGATCAGTTCCATCTCCTCCTGGTTCTCGATGTTGCCCGCGTAGATCACCGGGACCTTAAGGCCCATCCCCCGGATCATCTCCGCGTTGTCGATGGCCGTGTCCCTCTCGCCGTAGTCCACGCCGCCGGCGATGAGGATCAGGTTGGGTCCGATCTCCCGGATCTTCTTCAGGTCCGTCCGGCGGAGTTTCCCCGCTGTCACGTAATGGATGATCCCGCCTGCGCCGAGAGCCGCTTCCTTGGCCGCCCGGGCGGTCATGTCGTACACCAGTCCGTGGACGGTCATCTTAAGGCCGCCGGCCGCCGAGGAGGTGGCCAGCATCTCGTCGTATTCCAGATCATCGATCCCCTTCTTCGCGCAAAGGTCATCGATGGCGCCCTGAAGTCCGACCCGAACGTCTCCCTCCAGAACGGAGGTGGGCGCCTGGCCCTGTCCCCAGAATATCGGGTTGTCCGTGTCCACATCCGCAAAAGCGTTCACCACCGTGGTGGTGGATCCGATCTCCGCTACCAGCACGTCTACTTTCATTCTCTGCTCTCCTTCTTCTTCGGTGCCCCGGTCCATT
>CADBQT010000019.1 GCA_902796875.1 uncultured Eubacteriales bacterium | reverse complement strand
TCCTTCAGCTCGCCGCTCTCCTGTCCCGCCTCCAGCATGTCGACGATGTCCTCTTCCGAATATTCGTTGTAGTTCATATCGATCCGCTGGCGGGTGATCTTGAGGAACAGAAAGACCAGTCCGGAAGAAAGGACCGTCATGGGTCTCATGATTCCGATGAGAAAGCGGGCCACTCCCGTAGAAGAAAGGGCGATCCCCTCCTCGTGAAGGACGGCGATCCTCCGGGGAAACAGCTCGGTCAGGGAATACATGATCAGGGCCAGGAGCAGGATCAGAATGATCACTGCGATCACGGCGCTGGCAGCGTCGCTTGCGATGCCGATATGGGCCAGTCCCCTGCGGATGGGCCCGAGAAACATGACGAAGGCGCAGATGGCCGTGGCCAGATTGAGGAGCATGATGCAGGACCGCAGGGAAAGCATATAGGTCCCCGGATCACCGATGATGTCCAGCAGTCTTTCGGCCCGCTCATCCCCTCCCTCCGCCTGACTGCGGACAAAGGATTTATTTACAGAAGACAGCGCTCTTTCCACCGCCGTTACATAGGCGCTGATGGCAAGGAGCAGTACAAAGACAATGATGGCCCATAACGGGATCTCGTCAGGATATAATTGAGTGGATGTCATCCTCTATTCTCCTTAGATCACTTCTTCAGGTCCTCTTCCGACCAGGGGTGAGCCTCCACGTTTTTCTGGTGCTCCTCTCCGGTCTTTGCATAGAGGACATCGCCCTCGGG
The DNA here is from genome assembly GCA_902796875.1 of uncultured Eubacteriales bacterium. Lineage (GTDB taxonomy): Bacteria > Bacillota > Clostridia > Peptostreptococcales > Anaerovoracaceae > Lentihominibacter. Next base: position 5,469 of record CADBQT010000019.1, on the reverse strand, counting down.
GGTGGCGTAGAAGTACAGATAATCGGACTTCTCGTAGTTTAAGACCGCATCCATGTCGTCAGCAGGAACGGCGCAGATGGGGCCGATGGGAAGCCCTGTGTTTTGATAGGTGTTGTATTTGGAATCAGTCTGGGTGTCGGTAATGCTTACGTCCACCCGCTTCTGCTGCAGGGCATAGTTCACCGTAACGTCGCTCTGCAGGGGCATGTCCTTTTCCAGCCGGTTGATGAAGACGCCCGCGATCCGGGGCGCTTCGCTGATCATGGTCCCTCCTTCGCTGGTGACCACGGAGGCTAAGGTCAGGAACTGGTGGACGGTAAAGCCGGACTTTTTGATCCCTTCCTTTCTCTCCGTCAGCTGGGTGTCCATGCTGTCCAGCATCATGGCCGTGACCTCTTCGATGGTGGGATCTCCGCTCATGAGGAAATAGGTATCCGGGAAGAAATAGCCTTCCAGAGGATACATGATCTCCTTGTTCAGGATCCCCTTGCTCAGGAACCAGTACTCGTCGATCTGCTTCTTCAGGAACTCCCTGTCGTTCCAGACCTTGAGGATCTCTTCACTGGTGTAGGGAATGACCTCCGCCAGAGCGTCCGCCGTCTGGGGGATGGTCATGCCGTCCTTTAAGACGAACTTTTTCTTGGAGATGTACTTGAAATCACCTGTGTTAATGGCGTTCATCATCTCCTGGAAGTTCATGGCCTTGCTGAAGACATAGCTGTTGGCCTGAAGGTTCCCGTACCGGTTGATTCTGGCATTGATCTTGGCGCAGGTGCGGTTCTTGACCAGACCCGCATCGCTTAAGATATCAACGATGGCCGATGCTCCGCTGCCGTTGGGGATATCTACGGTCACTTCCTTATCGTTTCCCGGGTCCACAGCGCCCAGACCGAAAAGGTATGCGAAAAAACACCCTGTGGAGAAGGCAACGATGATAACGCCGATAAGTACTATTTTCTTCATGTATGCAGCCTTTCTTTTTCCGTCAGATCCCCTTCAGATCCCCCTTAAGAACAGAAGGACGCTCAGCGTCCCTCTGTCTTTTCATCCATTGCTGATTACTTGGATCGTCCAAGGTACTCCCCGGATCGGGTATCGATCTGGATCCGTTCCCCTTCTTCGATGAATATGGGCACCTGAACCACAGCTCCGGTCTCCACCGTTGCCGCCTTGGTCACGTTGGTAGCCGTGTCGCCCTTGACGCCCGGTTCCGTCTCGGTGACCACCAGATCGACGAAGTTGGGCGCGTCTACCTGGAAGGCGTTGCCCTGATAGAACTTGATGGTGGCCTCATCGTTCTCCCGCAGGAACTTCATGGCCTCTTCCACCTGCTCCTCCGCCAGAGGGATCTGGTCGTAGGTCTCAGGATCCATGAAGTAATAGAGCTCACCGTCGTTATACAGATACTGCATGGTCTTGGTCTCGATGTGAGCCTTGGGGAACTTGGCTTCCGGATTGAAGGATTCCTCCTTGATGGCTCCCGTGAGGATGTTCTTGTGCTTCGTCCGCACAAAAGCCGCACCCTTACCCGGTTTCACGTGCTGGAAATCGAGGACTACGTGAGGATCTCCGTCAATTTCGAACGTCATGCCTTTCCTGAAATCTCCTGCGTAAATCATATCTGTCTCACCTTTCTCGATCTTATAAAATGATCAGTTCTTTTTCGGATTTTGTCCCATTGATTATACCAAACTCGGTGATGATTGCCAAGTCTTCGATTCTCACACCGAATCTGTCCGGGATGTAGATCCCCGGTTCCACCGTGACCGGCATATAGGCCGCCAGGGTCTCTTCGCTTTTGGCGTTCAAGGTGGGCGCCTCGTGGACCTCCCTGCCCACGCCGTGGCCGGTGCCGTGAACGAAGTATTCTCCGTAGCCGGCTTCGGTGATGATGTCCCGGCAGGTCTTGTCCACATCGAAGCAGGATACCCCCGCCCGGCAGGCTTCGAGACCTGCTTTCTGGGCCCGGAGCACCAGGTCGTACACCTGCCTTTGCTCCTCGTCCAGATGGCCGATGCCGATGGTCCGGGTCATGTCGCCGCAGTAGCCCCGGACGATCCCGCCGAAATCCATGGTCAGAAGATCCCCTTCTTCGATCACTTTGTCCGAGGGCTCCCCGTGAGGCTGAGTGGTGTTCACTCCGGAGACGCAGATGGTGGGAAAAGCCAGCCCCTCGGCGCCAAAGCCCAGGAGGGTCTTTTCGATCTCGTCGGCCACTTCCCTCTCCGTCATTCCCGGCCGGATAAATTCCAGGATATGGGAAAAGCAGGCATCCCCCATAGCCTGAGCCTCCAGGATGGCCAGGATCTCCTCCGGATTTTTGATCATATCGCTCATGAAGGCATTCCTCCGGCAGGATCGATGCCCATATCCGCCACTTCGCCGATGATCTTGTAGACATCCGCCATCATGACGGTGAAGCGCATCTGGCACTGGAGGTAGTTGGCCGCCGTGGGATCCTGCATGAGGACGGCGCTGAGCTGCTGCATCTGCTGGAACATGTCCCCGTCGGCTTCCTGTCCCAGCATCTGAGCGGTCTGAAACTCGAACTGCTTCTTCATGAAATCCTTGATGGCGGCATCCAGCTCGGGATTGGCTTCGATCTCTTTTTTCGCCGCGTCGTACTGCTTGAACTCCTCCGATTCACGGATGGCTGCAGCCAGCTGGTGAGCCTGATCGTATACGTTCATGGGATCTCCTCTTCTGCCGTCACACTTCCATGATCACGGGAAGGATGATCGGTCTTCTCTTGGTTTTCTGGTAGATATAACGATTCAGTCCTTCACGGACGTCGGTCTTGATGGCGTTCCAGTCCTTTTTGTTCTTGTCCAGGCACTGGCGAAGGAGTTTCTCCGCCTCCCGGCAGGTATCGTCGATCAGGTCCTCGTTTTCCCGGACGTAGACGAATCCACGGGTGATCACGTCGGGGCCGGCGATGATCTCACGCTCCTGGCCGTCGATGGTGGCCACCACCAGGATCAGACCGGACTCGGACAATAGCCTGCGGTCCCGAAGGACGATGTTGCCCACGTCGCCAACGCCAAGGCCGTCGACCATGATCCCGTCCGCGGGAGCCACTTTTTCTTCCTTCACTGCGGAATCCGCCGTCAGTTTCAGAGCGTCTCCGTTGGAGAGGAGGAAGATGTGATCGTCCTCCATGCCCAGATAACGGGCCAGTTCCGCATGCTTTTCCAGGAAGCGGTACTCTCCGTGGACCGGCATGAAGAATTTGGGCCGGATCAGGGAGTGCATCAGCTTCAGTTCCTCCCGGCAGGCGTGTCCGGAAACGTGGGTCTCGGCGATATCGGAGTAGATGACCTCCGCCCCCTTTTCCACCAGCTGATCCACGACGTTGGAAACGGTCAGTTCGTTACCGGGGACCGGCGTGGAGGACAGGATAACCATGTCCCCTTTCTTGATGTGGATGGTCTTGTGATCCATGGAAGCCATCCGGGCCAGAGCGGACATAGGTTCTCCCTGGCTTCCGGTGGTGATGATCACCAGCTCCTTATCGGGAATGTTCTTGGCTTTGTTCAGGTCCACCAGCATGTTGTCCGGGATGCGGATATACCCCAGCTCCCGGGCCAGCTCGAAGACGTTGACCATGCTCCGTCCGGAGATGGCCACCTTTCGCTTGCAGAGCAGGGCGATGTCGATGATCTTCTGGATCCGGTGGACATTGGACGAAAAGGTGGCGATGATGATCCGGCTGTCCGCTCCCCGGAAGATCATATCCAGGGCCTCTCCCACCTTGGCTTCGGAACGGGTGAAGCCCATCCGCATGACGTTGGTGCTGTCCGCCATCATGAGAAGGACCCCTTCGTTTCCAATTTCTGCCAGACGCCCGAAATTGATCTTCTCCCCGTCCACCGGGGTGTAGTCGATCTTAAAGTCTCCCGTGTGGAAGATCACTCCCGCCGGAGTGTCGATCTTCAGGCATATGGAGTCGGGGATGGAATGGGTGATGGTCAGGGCCTCTACACGGAAGTACTTCCCCAGGGGGAAGATGTCTCCTGCGTTGATGACGTGGGTATCCGCCTTCATCCCGTGCTCTTCCAGCTTGTTTCGGATCAGACCCAGGGGAAACCGAAGTCCGTAGATGGGAACGTTGATCTCCTTGAGAAGATAGGGGATCGCTCCGATATGGTCCTCGTGACCGTGGGTGATCACCATGCCCCGGATCTTTTTGTCCGTCTCCGTAAGGTAGGTGAAATCGGGGATGACCTTGTCGATGCCGAACATATCGTCATCGGGAAAGGACAGTCCGCAGTCCACGATGATGATCTCATCCTCGTACTCGATGGCGGTCATGTTCTTGCCGATCTCGTGAAGTCCCCCCAGGGGGATGATCCGGACCGGCGCCGTGGGCGCAGACGCCCCTCTTCTCCGGGACGCTGCCGGTTTTTTCGGGGCGGATCCCTTCTTTGCCGCAGGTCTGACCGGGGTCTTCTTCGCCGCCGGTTTCACTGCAGGTCTTCCTTTTGCCGGCTTGGCCTTGGGGGCCGCCTTGGCTCTGGCCGCCGGTTTGGCCTTGGGGGCCTTGGATTTACCGGAAGCCTTGGCCTTCTGGGCCGGCTTGCCTTTGCCCCCGGGCTTGGCTGCAGGCCTTCCCCTCTTCCCTGTGGATGAGGGCCTGCCGGGTTTTCTGTTTCTGTTGTTCTCGCTCATATATCTCCTTGTCTCGACGGACTATTTGACGACCAGATTGATCAGCCGTCCGGGGACCGCAATGGTCTTCACCACGTTCTTCCCTTCCGTCAGTTCTTTTATGGTTTCATCGGTTCCGGCGATGGCGATCATATCATCGCGGGTCGCTTCGCCAGGGATATGGATCCTGGCCTTGTTCTTGCCGTTGATCTGGACAACGATCTCGATGGTATCCTGTACCAGAGCATCGGGATCAAAGGCAGGCCAGTTCTGTGCATAGGCTCTTCCCTCGTAGCCCATGTGCTCCCACATCTCCTCCGCCACATGAGGAACGAAGGGGGTGAGGAGCAGGATCAGGTTACGGATGGCCGCGGCGTAGAGACCGTCGTTGACTTCCCCGTCTCTGGCCTTGTACATCTCGTTGACCATCTCCATGATGGCACTGATGGCCGTATTGAAATTGAACCGATCCCGCACGTCCTCGGTGACGCGGCGGATGGTATTGTGCATGACATAATTCAAATTACGGTCAATGTCGTTGTTCAGCTGGATCTCTCCCGGATCTCCGCTGTTTATCTGGGAGAAATCGTATACTGCCCGGTATACCCGGCCCAGGAAACGGAAGGATCCTTCCACGCCCCGGTCCGACCAGTCCAGTTCCCTCTCGGGAGGTGCGGCGAACAGGATGAAGAGCCGGGCCGTGTCAGCGCCGTACTTCTCGATGATCTCCGCCGGGCTGACCACGTTGCCCAGGGATTTACTCATCTTGGCGCCGTCTTTGATGACCATGCCCTGGGTCAGCAGGTTCTTGAAGGGCTCCTC
>CADBQT010000018.1 GCA_902796875.1 uncultured Eubacteriales bacterium | reverse complement strand
GGAGTGGACCGGAATTATGCGGACATGACCGACGCCGAGATCGACGAGCGGACCACATCCGATGGTCAGCACATCCCCAAATTATCCGAGGTGTTCGATCGGTACGGCAAGTCGGTGACCTATGTGATCGAACTGAAGGATCAGGGGACGTCCACCGATGCGCTGATCGACCTGATCGGACAGTACGGCATGGAAGAGAACGTGATCGTCCAGTGCAAGATGAGGGCGGCTCTGGAAATGGTAAAGGGCGCTTTGCCTGCTGCCCGGACCCTGTTTTTGACTTCGGGTCAGGGAGAATTCGACGAGGGTCTGGACCTGTCCTATGTGGACATCCTGTCCCAGAAGAGCTCGGACATGTCCTCATCCAACTGTCAGAAGGCCCACGAGAAGGGGAAACAGTACAACGTCTGGACTCTGAATGAAGAAGGGGAGATCACCCAGGCCATCGAGATGGGCGTCGACTCCTACTTTACCGATTATCCGGGAAAGGCCATCCAGCTGGAAGAACAATATCGAAAGGAGTAATTGACATATATTTCCATATACTGTAAAATAATGACAACAAGGAAATCGCTTGACGAATGTCAGGCCATAGGGTATTATGGGAAAAGAACAAATGTTCTTGATTGGAGGAAAAACCATGGCAGCAAAGAATGAAAAAGCAACCGGCGCCCAGGCAGTGGGCAGGGATGAGAGAGAAAAGGCTCTGGAGAGCGCTCTTTCCCAGATCCAGAAAACCTTTGGTAAAGGCGCCGTCATGAAACTGGGGGACGACAACGCCCAGCTGAACATCGACGCCATCTCCACCGGATCCATGAGTCTGGATCTGGCCACGGGGATCGGCGGCGTTCCCAGAGGACGTATCGTGGAGATCTACGGACCGGAATCCTCCGGTAAGACTACACTGACCCTTCATATCATCGCGCAGGCCCAGAAAAACGGCGGCAAGGCCGCATTTATCGATGCAGAGCACGCTCTGGATCCGGAATACGCCCGGAATCTGGGTGTGGACGTGGATGAGCTTCTGGTCTCTCAGCCGGATTACGGCGAACAGGCCCTGGAGATCGCGGAGATGCTGGTTCGAAGCGGCGCGCTGGACGTAGTAGTCGTGGACTCTGTGGCAGCCCTGGTGCCCAAGCACGAGATCGACGGAGCCATGGGTGATGCGGCGGTAGGCCTTCAGGCCCGGCTCATGTCCCAGGCTCTCCGGAAACTGGCCGGCGTGATCAATAAGACCAATACCACGATCATCTTCATCAACCAGCTTCGGGAGAAGATAGGCGTCATGTTCGGAAACCCCGAAACGACCACCGGCGGACGGGCCCTCAAGTTCTTCTCCTCCATGCGGATCGATGTCAGGAGGATCGAGAGCATCAAGTCGGGGGATCAGGTCCTGGGTAACCGGACCAAGGCCAAGATCGTGAAGAACAAGGTGGCGCCTCCTTTCAAGCAGGCGGAATTCGACATCATGTACGGCAAGGGGATCTCCCGGGCAGGCGACGTCCTGGATTGCGCCGTAGACGGGAAGATCATCGAAAAGGCCGGCTCCTGGTACAGTCTGGACGGAGAACGGATCGGACAGGGCAGGGAGAACGTCAAGGAATACCTTGAGGCCAATCCGGAAGTCCTGGATAACATCGAACAGCGTCTTCTGGACGGTCTTCGGGCCGAACGGGCCAAGGCCAGAGGAGAGGATCCCGCCGAAGAGGAATTCCAGGCGGCCCCTGACGGCTTCGTCGTAGATGGAGACGGAGTCATCGTGGATTGATCGGATCGGTGAAAAACTCTCAAAAACAGGGAATTTCTTCTTTACACAGGGGAAAGGATGGTGTATTATAACTGGGTATGAGCCGCACGGACAGGGTCGTGTAAAGGATCTCATCTGTGATCCTACCCTCGACGGCGAGACTGGTAAGAGGAGGAACAATCAGAATGTACGCAGTAATCGAAACAGGCGGTAAGCAGTATCGCGTCCAGAACGGAGATCGGATCACCATCGAGAAGCTGAACGTGGAAGACGGCGGTAAGGTGGTATTCGACAAGGTCCTGGTCTGCGGAGAAGGCGCAGACATGAAGGTGGGCACCCCCTACCTGGAAGGCATCACCGTGGAAGGTGAAGTCGTCGAATCCGGTAAGGGCAAGAAGGTCGTCATCTTCAAGTACAAGGCCAAGAAAGACTACCGCAAGAAGCAGGGACACCGTCAGCCTTACACCCTGGTGGAGATCACCTCGGTAGCCGGCGAGAAGGCGCCTGTCAAGAAGGAAGAGCCTGCTGAGGAAGCGGAAGCTCCCGAAGAGAAGGCGGAAAAACCTGAAGAAACCGTTGAAGAAAAAGTCGAAGAGAAGGTCGAAGAACCTGTAGAAGAAGCCGAAGAGGTCGAGGAAGCCGCGGAAGAAGCCGAAGAGGCTGTGGAAGAGACCGAAGAGGCTGCAAGCGAAGAGGAATAACCCGGAACACGGATACGAAGGAGGTGTCTGAACCATGGCAAGTAAAAAAGGTGTAGGTAGCTCGAAGAACGGTCGTGATTCCGAGTCGAAACGGTTAGGCGTCAAGACTGGAGACGGTCAGTTCGTCAGCGGAGGAAGCATCCTGGTAAGACAGAGAGGAACCAAGTTCCACGCTGGAAATAACGTGACCAGAGGCGGAGATGATACGCTGACTGCGAATATCGACGGAACGGTCAAGTTCGAGAGATACGGCAAAAAAAGAAAACAGGTTAGCGTTTATCCTAAGGAAGCGTAAGAATCAAGGACCTCTGTCACAGACAGGGGTCCTTTTGAGGTAGATATGTTTGTTGATCGCGCGAAAATACTTATCCGATCCGGTAAAGGCGGCAACGGCGCCGTTTCCTTCCGCCGGGAGCCCTTCGTCCCCGAAGGCGGCCCCGACGGCGGCAATGGAGGCAAAGGCGGCGATGTGATCTTTCAGGCCGATGAAAATCTTCGGACCCTGATGGATTTCCGCTATCGCAGGAAGTACGAGGCCGAGGACGGCGCCGACGGAATGCGGAAGAAACGGTTCGGGAAAAATGGAGAAGATCTGATCATCAAGGTCCCGGTGGGGACGGTGATCATCGACGATGAGACCGGCAAGATCATGGGAGATATGACCGAGCACGGACAGTTTTTTGTTGCGGCCAAAGGGGGCAAGGGAGGCAAGGGAAACACCATGTACACCACATCCACCCGGCAGGCCCCCAACTTCGCGGAAGCTGGTGGGTTTGCCAAGGAGCGGTGGGTCACCCTGGAGATGAAGCTCATCGCCGATGTGGGGCTGGTAGGATTTCCCAATGTTGGTAAATCCTCACTGCTCGCTGCCGCCACCAGCGCCCGGCCCAAGATCGCCGGATACCACTTTACCACCATCGAACCCAATCTGGGCGTGGTCCAGCTCTCCGATACCTCCTTTGTCATGGCGGACATCGCCGGGATCATCGAGGGAGCCCATGAGGGTGCAGGCCTGGGACACGATTTTCTCAAGCACATCGAACGCACCCGGGTCCTGATCCACGTGGTGGACGTATCCGGAAGCGAGGGGAGAGATCCCATCGAGGATTTCGAAAAGATCAACGAGGAACTGGATAAATACAGCCCTGCCCTGACCAGAAAGCCCCAGATCATCGCAGCCAACAAGATCGACATCTTAGGATGCGGTCCGGATCCGGAGGATCTGGAGATCTGCGACGAATACATCCGCTTCAGAGAGTACGCCGAAGAAAAGGGTTACACCGTCTATCCCATGTCCGCTCCGGCGGGCCAGGGAGTCCCGGAGATCCTGACGGC
>CADBQT010000017.1 GCA_902796875.1 uncultured Eubacteriales bacterium | reverse complement strand
GGTCAAGGCCGGCGTTCGCATGGCCGGCGGGACCCCCATCGAGGTCCCTGCCATCGGCGTCTGCGACGGCATCGCCATGGGCCACATCGGCATGAAGTATTCTCTCGCCAGCCGGGAGCTCATCGCCGACAGCGTGGAGACCATGGCCATGGCCCACGCCTTTGACGGTCTGGTACTCATCCCCAACTGCGACAAGATCGTCCCCGGGATGATCATGGCAGCGGTCAGGATCGACCTTCCCGCCGTCGTCTGTTCCGGAGGTCCCATGTTGTCCGGTCTGGTGGGCGGTGAGGAGACCAGCCTTTCCAAGATGTTCGAAGCGGTAGGCGCCTACAAGGCGAATCTGATCGACGAGGACGGCCTCCGGGAGTACGAGGAAAACGTCTGTCCCGGATGCGGATCCTGCTCCGGAATGTATACCGCCAACAGCATGAACTGCCTTTCCGAGGCGGTGGGCATCGCCCTGCCGGGCAACGGCACCATTCCCGCCGTGGACAGCGGCCGGATCCGTCTGGCCAAGCACGCCGGAATGGCCATCATGAATCTGGTGGAAAAGGACATCAAAGCCCGGGATATCATCAACGAGAAATCCCTGAAGAACGCTCTGGCCTGCGACATGGCCCTGGGCTGCTCTTCCAACAGCGTGCTCCATCTGCTGGCCATCGCCAACGAGGCCGGGGTGGATCTGGATCTTGAGATCTTCAACGAGTTCAGCGCCAAAGTCCCCAACCTGTGCCATCTGGCCCCGGCCGGCCCCACCCACATGCACGATCTGAACAACGCCGGCGGACTTCCCGCCGTGCTCAGCGAACTGGCGAAAAAGGATCTGGTGGATCTTTCCCTGATCACCGCCAGCGGCAAAACGGTGGGCGAAAACATCGCCGGAGCTCACGTCAAAAATACGAACGTCATCCGGCCTGTGGATGATCCCTACAGCGAGACCGGCGGCATCGCCATCATGTGGGGGAACATCGCCCAGGACGGCTGCGTGGTCAAGCGCAGCGCCGTCGCTCCGGAGATGCTGGCCCACAGCGGCCCGGCCCGGGTATTCGACAGCGAGGACGATGCCATCGAGGCCATCTACGCCGGCAAGATCAAGGACGGAGACGTAGTGGTCATCCGCTATGAGGGCCCCAAAGGCGGCCCCGGCATGCGGGAAATGCTCAACCCCACCAGCGCTCTGGCGGGCATGAAGCTGGACAAGACCGTGGCCCTCGTCACCGACGGACGGTTCAGTGGCGCCAGCCGCGGCGCCTCCATCGGCCATGTCTGTCCGGAAGCGGCTTCCGGCGGCAACATCGGTCTTCTCCAGGAGGGGGACATCATCGAGATCGATATCCCGAATGCCTCCATCAACGCCAAGGTCACCGACGAGGAATTCGACCGTCGGCGGGCCGACTATGTGGCGCCCCCGCCCAACGTCACCTCCGGCTGGCTTGCCCGCTACATGAGGAACGTAGACGCCTCCTCCAAGGGTGCGGTGATGAAATAGGATCGCCACGAGATCCTGACACACACTCAAACAGACAACAGCCTCTGCGCTTTACGCGCAGGGGCCGCTCCATAAGAAAAGAGCTGTCCCACCAATCCATTGGTATGACAGCTCTTCAGCATTTCTGTTTGTTGGCCGGCCAGCGGGCCTCGAGGACCGGTCCCCGCAGCAGGGGAATGATCCCCTAGAACTGGGGGCGGCGCTGTTTGGCGTCGGTCCGCTTGGCGACGACGAAGAATCGGCCGTCGTCGGTCTGATAGGCGCAGGTGGAAAGGGTTACCAGCTGGTCCCCGTATTCCGCCGTCTCTCCCGTCTCATAGCAGGCGATGCTCTTCACCCCGTTCACGTATTCCTCGAACTCTTCCCGGGTGGTGATGTGGGCGTACTGGTAGTACTTGAACTCGTTGGAATCCTCCGGATAGATCTGGGAATAGCAGGCCGCGATGACCTGATATGTCCCCTGCCCTCCTTTGTAGATCGTGTCGAACTTAAAGGTGGGATGCTTCCGGTAGAACTCCTCGCTGTCGTACTTCACCAGATCGTGGAACATGATTCCGCTGCGCATGTGATGGCCGTAGACCACCCAGTTGCAGGTGGGGATGAAGATGTCGCTGTTGGCATCCATGAAGGGGGTCCCCGATTCGGAGTACTCCTTCTTGAAGTCCCGGTGGAGATAGAACTCCGGGTCGTCCTGGGTCTGCATGACCGGATAATCGATCCGGGTGCCGTCGATCTTCACCCATCCGATGATGTCCTGATTCTGCTTGTAGAGGGCGGCGTACTTGCCGATGATGGTCCCCTTGTCGGTGAGGATGTCCTTCTCCTCCGTGTTCAGATCTTTCAGTTCGGCGAACTGATCCTGGGCCTTCCAGGCTTTCAGGAAATAGTCCGCAAGGTAGAATCCCGATCCGCAGAACACGATCAGGCAGATGATGAGGAGGATCTTGGATCCGATCCCCATGGGTTTCTTGTTTCTGTTCTTCTTGCCCATACGCTTACTGTTTCAGTTCTCCGATGTCGTAGAGATCAACTCCGTTTTCTTTCAGGATCCTTTCGGCTCTCTCCGGATCCTCCGTCTTCATCATGATGACGGCGCCACCTTTGGCGTCCTGGATCGTGGAGTAGATGTACTTGACTCCGATCCCGGCGCCGGCAAGGGCCTGAAGGATGCGGTTCAGTCCTCCCGGACGGTTGTCGATGGATACCGCCAGCACGTCGCTGGTGCTGGCCATGAACCCTTCCTTGGCGAGCACCTTGGCCGCCTCTTCCGGATTCTGGACGATGCAGCGCAGGATCCCGTATTCCCCGGTCTCCGCGATGGTCGCCGCATTGAGGTCGATTCCGTGATCGGCCAGGATCTGGGTCAGATTCGCCAGACGTCCCGTTTCGTTTTCCACGAAGATCGATAGCTGTTTAACTGCCATTACTCGAACCTCCTTCTATCCTCCACTCTGACCGCTTTGCCTTCGCTTCTGGGCAGAGCTCCCGCATTGAGGAACCGGACCTTGCAGCCGATCTGCAGGATCTCCCGCAGGGCGTGCTCCACACGTTTCCTCATATTTTCTACGAATTCGATATCGTCGATGATCAGACCTTCGGCGAATTCCACCATGAGCTCGATGGTATCCGAAGCCCCCTTCCGATCGACGAGGAGTTTGTAGTTCAACGTCAGTTCGTCGAATTCGGCGATGACCGTCTCCACCTGAGACGGGAACACGTTGACGCCCTTGACGATGAGCATGTCGTCCGTCCGTCCGAAGACGCGGCTCATCCGTACCGTCGTCCTGCCGCATTCACACTTTTCATCCATCAGGTAGCAGATGTCCCGGGTCCGATAGCGGATCATGGGGACGCCACGCTTGTTCAGGGTGGTGAAGACCAGTTCCCCGCTCTCTCCCGCAGGCAAAGGCTTCAGCGTCTCCGGATCGATGATCTCCGGATAGAACAGGTCCTCCTGGATGTGCATACCGCAGTTCTCTTCACAGCTGGTGGACACGCCGGGTCCGGTGATCTCCGTCAGGCCGTAGATGTCATGGGCGCGGATCCCCAGGCCTTTTTCGATCTTGTCCCGCATGCTCTGGGTCCAGGGCTCGGCGCCGAACAGACCGGCTCTCAGCCGGAGATCCTCCGGACGGATCCCTGCCTTTTCCACCGCTTCAGCGATGGTGAGGGCATAGGACGGGGTACAGCAGAGCACATCGCTCTTCATGTCCTGCATGAACATGATCTGCCGGGCGGTATTGCCCGTGCTCATGGGCAGCACTGTGGCGCCGATGGCCTCCGCTCCCGCGTGGGCGCCAAGGCCTCCGGTGAAAAGCCCGTAGCCGTAGGCGATGTGGATGACGTCGTTTTTGCCTGCGCCGCACATAGTCAGGCCCCGGGCGACGGATTCCGCCCAGTCGGCCATATCCCCTTCCGTGTATCCGATGATCTTGGGTTTGCCCGTGGTACCGGAGGAGGACTGGATCCGCACGATGTTCTCCATGGGCTGGGCGAACAGTCCCGACGGATAGTTGTCCGCCAGGTCCTCCTTGGTGATGAAGGGCAGGAGGGCGATGTCCTCCAGGGTCCGGATGTCCTCCGGCTTCACCCCCGCCTTATCCATCTTCGCCGCATAATAGGGCACATGCTCGTACTCGTACTTTACCGTTGCCTGCAGCCTTTCCAGCTGCACCGCGCACATGGTCTCCCGATCCGCGCATTCCATTTCCTTATTCCAAATCATGGGGTTTTTCTTCCTTTCGTTCGCAAAAAATGAATACCGATCTCGCATTTACCCGGGACAACCGGCCTTAGGCCTGCTGCCCCTCTCTAAACGCGAACTTATTCATCTCTACGAACTTTTCCTTGACATTATCCTCGATGACCTTCATCCACGCGTCATCGCTGAACGGAAAATGACGGGAAGCCGCCCCGAGAAGTACCACATTGACTGCCTTGCTGCTTCCGCACTGCTCCGCGATCTGCAGCGCGTCGAAAGCCTTCAGATTACCGGCCCTCTCCTCAAGGGCCCGGTCCATTTCCTCAGGATATTCCGCCTGGCCGAGAATGACCGGCATGGGCAGGATCTGCTGTGTGTTGACAAAGAGGCTGCCGCCTTTGCGCAGGTAGGGGAGCCACCGATAGGCTTCCAACTGCTCGAAGGCCAGGATCACATCGGCCTCCCCCTTCTCGATCAGAGGGGCGCCTACCTTGTCATCGCTGATCTTCACGTGAGTCACCACACTGCCGCCCCGCTGGGACATGCCGTGGACCTCACTGAGTTTCACATCGTATCCGGCATCCAGAGCCAGATTGCCCAGAAGGACGCTGGCCAGCAGG
>CADBQT010000016.1 GCA_902796875.1 uncultured Eubacteriales bacterium | reverse complement strand
GGCGTGGAACGGCTGGCCCTGGATCATATCGGCCATCTGCACCGTGATCCTGTTCATCACGTGGAAAGGCTGGATCAGCCTGCTCCCCTTCATCGCCGTTCAGGCCAGTACATTCCTCTACTGGACAGGGAACGCCCAGAAGATCCGCATCGCCAACCTGGCCTTTGCGTCTCCGGCGTGGCTGATCTACGGCATCATCGCCGGATCCTGGGGCGGGATCATCAACGAAGTGATCACCCTGACATCCATCCTCGTATCCATCTGGCGGTACGGGTGGAAGGACATGGGAGAGTGGAAGAAATAGTGGCACGAGAAAGCGGTCTCTTTCACCGGTGAAACCCGGACATGAGTTTGATCTTAAATCGATCCAGCCGCATAATCATACCGAGACGATGGACGATCCTCCGTATCCACCGGGCGGTCTTCCTGTCCCGGACAGGATCGGGGCGGAGCACATCCCAGCCATCAAACACATCATTGAAGAGAGGCTGCCCATCGAGATAATCCTGTGATATCCGGTTGTTTCCGGCGGCATACTTATCTACAAGGGCCCGACGCTCCTGGATATCGAGTGCGTGAGTCTTCCTTTTTTCCGGACGATAAGACGAATAGATGCTGCTGGCAGAGAAGAAAGCCATAGGGGCAGGGCCCTTGCCGGAAGCGTAGTATTCTTTGTTGATCACCGCCAACCCGTAAGAGGCTTTCAGAGTATTGGATCGATTGGACTCTTTTCGGGAAACGTAATCCTCCCGCCAGGACAGGCCGCAGGATGAGATGAAGTCCCGGGACACATCTCCTTCGATCAACTGGGACCGTTCATAGGGTCGGACGATGAGATGCTCCCCCCCGAAGGCGTCCTCCAGCCTGCGGATCCGGGCGTCATAGTCCAGATGACCGAGGCGTTCGTAGTCAGCCAGTGATTCGTGAAAATAGAGAGGATGTGGGAAATGATTTCTCATATCCTCCTTGTATTTTGTCAGCGCCCAAATGTCCTGCCGACGAAGGTAGACGATGACATCGATGACGGTATCACCGCAGAAGGAGAGAAGACAGTTTCGGACGATGGTCCAGAAGTCCCTGTAATAGGCCGCGTAGTCCCACAGGATCTCATCGGATAGAATGATCGTGTCGTGGTCCTTAAGGTAAGCCCTGAAGGAAGCAAGCTCCTCCTTGAGAAGTGACGCCATATCCCTTTCAAAATACGCATCCAGTTCCTTCCGGTGCCAGGGCTTGAGTTCGGGTGGCGAGCTGGTCGTTGTGGTCATCACCTGAGCCAGGAGCCAGTCGGCGTTCATCCATCCGCTGTAAAGATGATACCGGTGAAGACGAGGATAGTAGCCGATCCCCCCTTGCTCCAGGAGCTTTTGGTTGTCGGTAAGAAAAAGCTGAAGAGCAGTGGATCCGGTCTTAGGCGTACCGATGTGGAGTATGATTCGTTTCATAAAAGAGTCCTCCATACCATGGAATGATTGAAGATCGGCGGAAAATGAAATACAATAACGGCAGCAACAGGTAGAGTATACACATTACAAAGGAAAGATACAATCATGAAAGTGAAGTGCCGTATCTGCGGTGGTGAATTAAAGAGTCTGATGGACTTCTCCAATATGCCGGCGGGAGCACAGAGCATGCCCTCGGGGGATGAGTTGGAGACAGATGCCCCCGTTGCCTTTGCCCTGTGTCAGTGCGGGGAGTGCGGAACGGTCCAGCTGGACGCGGAGCCGGTCACCTACTACCGGGACGTGATCCGCGCCGGCGGCGGCAGCCAGACCATGAGGGATCTCCGCCATGAGGAATACCGCCGGCTGTGGGAAACCATGGACCGGGAGGGGATGATCAGGGAAGGGGCGAATGAACGACCGACTCTGATGGAGGTCGGCTGCGGTCGGGGGGAATTTCTCGCCATGTGGGAGGATCTTCCCAAAAGCGGGAGCATGAATCGCGTGGGGATCGAGCACCGGGCGGAATTGGCCCGGGAAGGAAGAGAAAATGGCCTTGCGATCCATGAGGGATTTCCCGAAGAAGACTTCGCCGTCCCGGAGGCTCCCTTTGACGCATTCGTTCAGTTTAATTTCCTGGAGCACCAGCCGGACCCTAACGGGATGGTCCGATGGATCTGGAACAACCTGAAACCGGGGGGCGTCGGGCTGGTGACGGTGCCCAGCTTCGACTACATGTTGAAGTACGACGGTTATTATGAGATCGTCCGAGATCATCTGCTCTACTTTACTGAGGAAACATTCGGGGATCTTTTCCAGCGGAACGGGTTTGATGTGCTGTC
>CADBQT010000015.1 GCA_902796875.1 uncultured Eubacteriales bacterium | reverse complement strand
GGCGTGGAACGGCTGGCCCTGGATCATATCGGCCATCTGCACCGTGATCCTGTTCATCACGTGGAAAGGCTGGATCAGCCTGCTCCCTTTCATCGCCGTTCAGGCCAGTACATTCCTTTACTGGACAGGGAACGCCCAGAAGATCCGCATCGCCAACCTGGCCTTTGCGTCTCCGGCGTGGCTCATCTACGGCATCATCGCCGGATCCTGGGGTGGGATCATCAACGAAGTGATCACCCTCACATCCATCCTCGTATCCATCTGGCGGTACGGGTGGAAGGACATGGGAGAGTGGAAGAAATGAAGAAGATCATTCTCATCGGAGCCGGCGGGTATGCCAAGTCCGTCGTGGACTCCCTGAAACATAGAGGAGAACCGATCGCCGGATTCCTGGAACAGTTTACCCAGATCGATGAACACCTGGGCTATCCGGTGATCGCAAGAAGCGTGGATGACATGGAGCGTCCGGAAAACTACCGGTGGTTCATCTGCGTGGGAAACAACCGGTTTCGCCGCCGGTGGTATGAACGGCTCCGTCAAAGGAACCTGGAGATTATAAACGTTATCGATCCGACGGCCGTCATTTCGGATGGGGCCACTCTGGGCGAAGGCTGCTTTGTGGGCAAGCAGGCGGTGGTCAACGCCGGCGTCACAGTGAGGGATAATGTGATCATCAACACCCGGGCTATCGTGGAACACGGGTGCACTATCGCAGAGCATGCCAACGTGTCTACCGGCGCCATCGTCAACGGAGACGTGCGTATCGGAGAGGGCGCTTTCATCGGAAGCCGGTCGGTGGTGGTCGGCCAGCTTCAGATAGGCGACTGGTCAGTGATCGGGGCGGGAGCGGTAGTCGTCCGTGATGTAGACCAGCGAATCACCGTGGTCGGATGTCCGGCCAGAGAGATCGGCGGGAGGGAGAAGAAATGATGACCCGATGCATGATCACAGCGGAGATCGGCTGCAACCATAACGGCTCGGAAGAACTGGCTCGGAAGATGGTTGACGCAGCCGCCCGATGCGGCGTAGATGCCGTCAAATTCCAGACCTTTCATTCGGATCTGTTCATCTCCCGGTATGCCCCTAAGGCCCCCTATCAGAAGCATACAACGGGAGAGCGGGACTCTCAGTTGGAGATGACCCGGGCGCTGGAACTGCCGGAGGATTCCTACATCCGTCTCCGGGACTACGCTGTGTCCCTGGGTCTGAAGGCCTTTTCCACCCCCTTCGATGAGAAGGCGGTGGACTTTCTGGCGGGGCTGTCCCAGCGGATCTGGAAGATCCCTTCCGGGGAGATCACTAACCGGCCCCTCCTGGAGCGGATCCGTGATGCGGTGCCGGCGGATGGAGAGATCCTTCTGTCCACGGGAATGGCGGAGCCGGAGGAGATCGAAGGAGCCCTTAAGATATTGGAGCTCCGGGATGAGGATGCTCTGGAAGGAGACGGGGAGCATGCTCCCAAAATCGCTCTGCTTCACTGCCACACGGCCTACCCCACCCGGGATGAGGACATGAACCTGCTGGCTATCCGAGATCTTAAAGCCCGCTTCCCCGGATACGATATCGGCCTGTCGGATCATTCCGCCGGCTGTGTCGGGCCGGTGGCCGCTGTTGCCTTTGGGATCCGGTATCTGGAGAAGCACTTTACTCTGGACCGGGACCTGCCCGGCCCGGATCATCAGGCTTCGGTCATTCCGGAAGAACTGGCCAGGATCTGCGAGGAGGTCCGGCGGGCGGAAACCATGATGGGAGACGGGAGGAAGCACCGGACGGAGTCGGAGGCGGAGAACCTGAACATCGCCCGTAAGTCCATCGTCGCCGCCGGAGAGATCAGGCGGGGAGAGAGTTTCTCCGAAGAGAATCTGGCCTGCAAGCGGCCGGGAGGGGGGATCAGCCCCATGCTTTGGAACGAGGTGATCGGCCGGAAGGCGGAGAGGGATTTCGCCCCGGACGAGTTCATCGAGATCGAGGGACTTGCCGACGTGCAGACCGGGGGGTCCTCATGAGAATAGCCCAGAAGGAGAGAAATGAACGGATCATCGCTCTGACCCTGTCCCAGGAGGAGAGAAAGTCCCGTCCGGATCGGATCCGGATCACCGGCCGGATGACGTGCCTGGGCAGGGACTATCCTGTCCTGGAGGAGGAGTATCCTCTGGCGGAGAAAAGCCCAGTGGACGGCGGGGAGGAGATCCTTTTTTCCGTCCCGTATTTCGGCACGGTCCGGATCACCGCCACCCTGTACAGGGGAGAGGAGACGCTCGCCCGGCGGGAGGAGAAGATCCACGTGGCGGCGGACGAGTATTTCATCGCGCCCCTGATCGCCACCATGCCCGTGCTGATCTTTGCCCTGAAGTATTTCTCCGATCTGCCCCGGACCGGCGAAGGGGGATCGCCGATCCCCACCATCCTTACTTCCTCCCGATGTCAAGATCTTACCCGGGAGGAACTGCCGGAGCATATGTACCTCAACCCCTACCTGGGGGCGGAGGACTGGCCGCCCCAGGGGGGCGATCTGCTGAAGGAGCAGTTGCCGAAACTACGTCAGTATCTTCGGGAACTCCGCAGAGGAAACCCCGATGCCCGTTTTACTTTCTTTTTTAACGACAGTCATCTGGAATGGCTGATCCCCAAACTCTACTGGTCAATCCCCAAAAAGAAGAGACGCCTCCGCCTGATCACCGACGGGGGGAGGACATGGTATTTTTTCCGGAAATTCTTTGACAGTCCATGTAAACCGAACAAAGTCCTTCGCCGTCAGAGTGAGATCCTGGCGATAACTCACATCCTCAATCCGGCACATTTCTTTCCGTTTATTCGCCGTTACCCTACGTGGCAGATATCATACTTTATCGGTCATCTGATCCAATATGTGGAGGCCCCGGCCTGGCCGCTGACCCTCCGGGAACCGGATGCCAAGTGGTGGGTCATGAGCCGGGAACGCTTTCAAGCCAATGACCTCCGGTTTCTGAAAAAGTTTCAGGAAAGCGAAGGGGTGGAGGAGATCGATATCCCTGAACTATACCGAAAGGCAGAAGAGAAGGGAAACCTTCCGGAACTGTTCTGCCTGCTCCGCTACGATGACCGGCTGATCCGGGAAATCGAGGAGGAGGGTAAGGTTCCGGTATTGGCCCAGGGGGGAAACGAAGTGAACCACGAGAACTTCCCGAAATATCTCCGGAAACTGAGAGAACAGCTGGGTGAGGAATACGACCTCCTTGTAAAAAGTCATCCGGGAGCAACGGAAGAAGCACGGACGTTGATCGAGGATGCGGAAACGGATGGTACGTTTAAAATGCTTTATTCGGAAGCCCCAGCGGAACTGTTTCTCCTTCGTCATCCGAAAATGCTGCTGGCCGGGTATCCGTCGACTACATTCTCGACCTCCGTCTGTCCGGACCGACATCTGGCGTTGTTCGACATGAGCCGGGAGGAGGCCATGAATGATCCGCTGACCAGGGGTTATGCCCCAACGGTGAGATGGTTCATACCCTCTCCTGATGGAGAGATCGAGGAGACGGACCCCTTCGCCGTAGCGGCGGCAGGAGAAGATACGCTCCCGCCAGCCAGGTGAAGAAGAGCCCGGCGCACATCCGGTAGACCGTCCAGGCGTGATCATAGAACGAGGCGGATAGGATGAGGCACCAGAGAACCGGGATGGCGCAGATCAGGGTCAGAAGGATCCCGCAGGCACGGTACCGGGAAGGGGCGAAGATGCCAGGAAGAAAAGACAGGATGCCCGCTGCGCCCAAAACCATCGCCGGGGAAATGGGCAGGCCGAAGGTCGTGATGACATTGCCGATCCCGGCAAAGCGACTGATCTGACGGTACGCCATACCGCCCCCTCCGGTCCAGTTATCCATCCGGTCCCGGAGGATCTCGAGCCCATTCAGGTGATCGCCTGCGGCAAATGCGGTGAAGAGGAGCCAGTTGGTCAGCCCCAGAAGGATCCATCCGGCGATCCAGAACAGGAAATGACGGCCTCCGATGAGGAGGCTTTTTTTCATGGGAAGATCTGCGATGGATCCCCGGTGGATGAGCACCAGGCCTGCGAAAGACATCATGAAGGTGATGATGGGAGTGGACATGAAATCGAGAAACACGGTCACAGCGCCGACGAAGAAAAAGAACATGGACGTTCGGCGACTGTCAAAGGGATAGCGGGAAGAAAACCAGCTGATCCATCCCACGCAGGCCACAGCGATGGCAAAGGAATACCAGAATTTCGTCGAGGAGGGGATCATCTCCGGATCCACCAGCAGCAGGGAGATCAGGAGGATGACCGGTCCGAACCAGCCCAGCCTTCGGAAGAGCCCTGCCCCTGCCCACAGGGTCAGCAGGCCCAGGATCACCGCCATAAGGATATAGATCCCGTGAAGGTCCATGAAGATCAGCAGGGGACGTTCCAGTATGAGATGGCCCTGCCAGTACCGCCCGTAGGACTGATTGGCCGGCTTGCCGATACCGTCGGCAACACTGGTGATCCGGCCTTTGGGATCACCGGCCAGCGCATCTTCGTTGTCGTAGTACGGGTTCAGGAAGGCGGAGCGAAGGGGATGACCGCCCTGGTGGGAAGCCATGCTCAGGACGTAGCCCTCCGTGTAGTTGTCCCTTTGCGTTTTGACCAGATCGGGATCGAATCTGGGGCGGACGCCTTCTTCGACGAGTCGCTCTCCGGAGGCGCGGACGTGGTCATTCACCCAGGCATCGGGGAAGGAATAGGCGCCGATCATCAGACCGCAGAAAACCAGGGTGCAGATGAGCCACCCGATGGCGAGGAGCGCCGGGGTGGATCGCTTTTTCGAAGAACCTTCGGTCTGGGTGTTCATGGAGTGCAGAGTCATGTTCATGGCATCGGGATATCGTAAAAAACTTTGGCCAGCGGCTCCGTCTGGAGCCGATCCAGAAGGCGGAGGGTGGTCTCCGTATAATTTCGGGCGGCTTCCGGCCGGTAGTAGGGGTTTTCAAAGGCAACGGCCTCCCCGCCGGAGATGACCCTGCGGACAGCCGAAACGATGCCTTCCTTCTTACAGGGAACGTCGATGACGCTGCTTCCCCGGACCCGCCCGTCCTGACGGTGGCCGATGTTGACCGTCACCGTTTCGAGGGATGGGGCTTCGATCAGTCCGGAGGAAGAGTTGCCCACAAGACACAGGGCGTGCTTCAGCAGATAGTGGTAGGCGTCCGGCGCCAGGTTTTCGAAGTACCGTGCTCCGGTTTTTTCGTCTGTAAAGTCACGGATCATCCGCCGGATGATGCCGCCGCCGGCATCGGCGTTGGTGCCGAGAAAAACCGGCGGGACGTCGATCTCCTCCAGGGCTTCCAGAAGCGCAGCCGTCTGCTCCTTCGGATCATCGCCGGTCAAAGTCTCCGGATGAAAGAGAACCAGCAGGTAGGGGGTCTCGGTAAGCTGCCGGAGTCTGGTATCGACCTTGACCTCATCGAAGTGAAGAGCGTTCTCCGCCCCCAGCGCCCCCAGATAGAAGACCCGGTCCGGGGATTCCCCCAGCTGGATGATCCGCTGCCGGTAGGCTTCGGTGGCGGTGAAATGAAAGAGGCTCATCTTGGTGATGCTGTGACGGATGAACTCGTCGGCGTTGGCGAAGGTCGCCTCCCCTCCATGAAGGTGAAGGATGGGGATCCGGCTCATGGCCGCTGCGGTCGCAACGGAGAGCATCTCATACCGATCCCCCAGCAGGATGAGAAGATCGTAAAGGTGGCTGGCAAAATGCCGGCCGAAACCGTCCATGGCCAGGGCCATGCTGTGAAGCACCGCCTCGCTTCCGGCAGGATCCACGTCGATGTCGATCCGGCAGCCGACAGGCAGACCGTCCTCCTCGATGCGGTTGACGGCGTGGCCGAATTCCCGGCTCAGGAGAGATCCGGTCACCAGGATCTCCAGATCGACACCCTCCGCCTGAGACAGATTCTTCAGATAGGGCCGGACGATCCCGTAGTCGGATCGGGCGCCGGCAGCATAGGCGATATGCCGGGTCATGGCCGATCACCTCCCTTGCGACGGGTCAGGATCAGCCGGGCCAGTTCCAGATCCAGTTCGTTATCGATATCGACGGAATCCTCCCGGCTCATAACATAAGCCAGGGCCCGGGGCCCGTAGAAATGCCTTTGGGCGAGATAGGCCTTCGTGTCGGCGATATAGATCGCCCCGTTAGGGCAATACTCCGGATAGTCCTGCCGGCGATGCCGGGAATAGTCCCCGGCGAAATGCTTCATGCTCCGGTCCTCGTCGATGGGATGGATGAGGACGGAAGGGATAGGGGAAGGAGATACGGACACCACGTAATCAAAGGCCTCTCCCCGGGTCTCGAACAGAGCCATAGCCTCCCGGATATGTCCGGTCCTCCTCAAGGGTGAGGTGGGCTGGAGAAGAGTGAAGTCCTCCGGCATACCGAGTTTATCCAGAAGATCGGCGATGACCGGATACGTGGCCGTATCATCCCGGGCCAGTTTCGGATCCCGCAGGACAGGCCGCGCTCCCCATTCCTCGGCCACCCTCAGATACCGGGGGCTGTCGGAGGATACCAGAATATCGTCAAAGCAGCCACTTTCCGATGCTGCCCGGATGGCCCAGGCAAGCAAAGGCCGGCCGCCGAGTTCGGCGATGTTCTTGTCCTTCAGGCCTTTGGATCCGGAACGGGCCGGAATAATGGCGATCCTTCTCATCCTCCGAGTCTCCTTCCTCTCTTCAGAAGATATTTCCCGATGGTAGCGTAGACCCGCACGGAATCCCGGACGGGACGAAAATGAGTGGAACGGTTCTCATCCAGGTAGATGGTCTGAACGGGAAACGTGACGAGGGGAACACGATTTCTCCTTGCTTCGAGAAGGAGACTGGTGGTGAATTCGAAGCCGTCCCCCGGGGCGGTGATCAGATCGTCGATCCGGGAGGTGGGAATGCCCCGTAGACCGGACTGGGTATCGGGCAGATCCAGGCCGATCAGCCGACGGAAGACCGCCGTGGTCGCCCGGTTGCCGATGGCGCTCTTCCAGGGGATGTCCCGGCGGGAAAAATCCCGAAGGCCCCAGACCAGCACATCCGGGTTGTCCCGGAGCATCTCCTCACAGGTAAGGATATCCGTTACATCGTGCTGTCCGTCGCAGTCGCAGGTGATCACGCCGATGGGGCGTTTCTCGCCGGACAGGAAGTTTCTGCGGAACCATTCAAGTCCGGTCTTTGTCGCCGCACCGTATCCCCGGTTGCAGGCATGGGTGACCACATGGCACCCCATCGCCTCCGCCTGGGAGAAATACCGGGCGGTGTCCTCCCGGCTCCCATCATTGACCACGATGATCTCCGAGAATCCTCTTTCCGTCAGCTGTTCCAGGAAACGGGGAAACCGGCGATCGGGGTCGTATGCGGGAATGAGTATTACGGTTTGATTGATCGATTTCTTCATTGCCTTTGCTCCCTGTCGGTCCCTGTTGATGTCGGGGTCATTCTACCAAATTCACCATGGGGGAACAACGTGTTTCCGAAACTGGAAAAAAATGGTTGACGGAACAAAGCGTACGTGCTACAGTAAATGTAAAATATTTCCAATCCATGAAATGGAGGTTCAGGGATGAAGAGAATAAAACAATTTGATGAATTGACGATTACCGATGACTTTATGTTCTGCAAGGTGCTATCCCATAATGAAGAACTGTGTCGCGAGCTGATTGAACTGATCATGGGGAAAAAGATTAAGATCCTGCGCAGGGTGGATACCCAGAAGTCGATCGAGATTACTCGTGACGGCAAGGGTATCCGTATGGATGTTGTCATGGAGGGGGACGACACCATCTACGATTTGGAGATGCAGAACAGCCACAAGCAGGAATTGCCCAGAAGAAGCCGATACTACCAGGCCATGACAGATCTGGATCTGATGAGCCGGGGGATGGAGTACGGGAAGTTGAGTCCAAGTGTGATCATTTTTCTCTGCACATTTGATCCGCTTGGGAAAGGGCTCTCCCGGTATACGGTCAAACCCTGTATTGAAGAAGCGCCGGAGGTGGAGTACAATGATGGAACAAGGAAGGTGTTTCTCTCAACGCTGCCGGGGCAAGATGGGGAGATAAGTCGGGAACTCAGGGCGGTCTTGGACTATATTAACGGCGGAGCCCCCGGGCCTGGTCTGGCGGAGCGGCTGAGGGACGCGGTGCAGCGGGCGAAATCGCAGCAGGATTGGAGAAAAGAATATATGTTGCTGGAGGAAAAATACCGGGAGTTTCTGGAAGAAGGTCGGGAAGAAGGAAAAGAGTTAGGCCGTCAAGAAGGTCGTGAGGAAGGTCGTGAGGAAGGCATTCTGTCCGTAGCCGGAAAAATGAAGGCCAAGGGAATGAGCGCTGAAGAGATCGCAGAACTCACCGAACTGCCGATAGCGAGAATCGAAGCGCTTTGATAAGGTCGGTGGGACAGACTTTCGGCTCCGCGAGGGGGACTGGCTGGATCTGGAGGCCGTTTCTTCGGAAGAAACTATCCTCGCTTGTTGTCGCCGGCCCAAACCCTTTTGCCGTTATTGCTGCATCGAAAGTAACGAAAGTATTCCCTGGGAGATCTCTAAGGGCTGTGCCTGCGAGTGGATCAGAGAGTGGCGGAATATTCGTGTGATCAGCGGCGAAACTTTGACAAAATTGCAGCCTTGATCATGTGCAGTCGGTTGAGCTGTTCAATATGCCGTTCGGCCCGGCGAATCTTGCGAGAGACCTTCCTGTCTCGAACCGGATCGGGTTGGAGCACATCGCAGTCTTCAAATGCCACGTTGAAGAGGGGCTCGCCGTCTAGATAATCCCGGGAGATCCTATCGTTTCCCTTGGCGTATTTCTCCATCAGAACCTGACGCTCGTGAAGATCCAGAGCATGGGTCTTCCTTTTTTCCGGATGATGCTTGGAATAGAACCTGCTGGATCTGAAAGAGTCTATGAGAGGAGAATAATCGTTGGAATCGTAAGCTGACTTGTTGATTGCCGCCAGCGCATAGGATACCGCCAGTGTGTTGGAGGGATTGGATTCACGGGATACGATGTAATCCTCCCGCCAAGGCAGTTCGCAG
>CADBQT010000014.1 GCA_902796875.1 uncultured Eubacteriales bacterium | reverse complement strand
GTTGGTCTTGTCCCCGGAAGCCTCGTAGATCTCCAGAAGTTCCCGCATGGATTCCAGGTGACTGCCGTTGATCATCAGGGCCTTCTTGAACTCGGCCACCGCATCCGGATCCCGGTCCAGCTCACGGTAACCCAGCCCCAGGTAGTAGTGGAGAGGCCACCAGTCTTTGAACTGGGTCTTCAGATAGGGCTCCAGGGTCTTGACGCCCTTTTCCGCCCGGCCGGCGGTGATGTCCATGCAGCCCTTTTCGATGGTCACCGGATCCTGCAGCTGCTCGATGCGGTGACGGATCTCCTTGCGGTCCTTGCCGTTGCGGCCGAACCGGAGGAACTGCTCCCAGGCCAGGACGGCTTTGTTGTACAGGCCGATGTTCAAGTAGGAGTAGCCCAGATAGTAGTACCCCATGGCGAACCGGGGGTGGGTCTCCGTCAGAAGCTCGAACCAGTCGATGGCCTCCGCCTTGAACCGGCCCACGTACTCTTCGTTCCGGCTGTTCTCGTACATGACCCGGCAGGCCCGGGCGTAACTGTACATGGAGTGGAGATAGTCGTATCTCATGCAAAGGGATGCCCGGAAGTGAATGCAGGCGTTATCCATGTCCCCCCGCTCGGCGGCGTCACGGCCCTCTTTCATCAGGGTCTCGTGGAGCCGCTTGTTATAGAGCTTATCCAGAATGGCTACATAGTCCTTGGTGTGCTTGAAATGGGGGTCGCATCCCATGACCCAGGCCATGTTCTCGGCGATGACCAGCATGGAGACCCCTTCTCCGCCGGCGAAATCCTTGACCTCTTTTTTCCGCAAAGGCATCGGCACGCCTTTCATCACATCGCCGGCCTTGGACCGCTCGATGAACTCATCGGAGAATTCCACGAACACGAACTTATTCAGGTACTTGCGGAAATACCGGCCGATCCGGTCCTCCCGAAGCTGAATGTCCGATTCTTCCCGGGGCCGCACCACCGTGCGGGTGATCCCCATGGACTGAAGCATGTTCTGCTTATCTTTTTTCGCCATTGTTCTTCCTTCCGTGTATTTACAGCGCCCGGAAGCGCTCGTCCTTTAACATGCCCTGATCCTCCATGGCCTCCCGCAGGATGCCGATCAGGCGGTCTCTGTCACCGGGCAGAGTCCCCGCCAGAGACAGGTAGTTGGAAGCGTGGTTGCTGCGGAATACGCAGGGTCTCTTCACGTCGATGTTTTCCAGCATGAGGAGGGTCTCCGCCACCACTTCCTCAGGGCTTAAAAGTTCAAGCCTCCCCGTGCGGATCTCTTCGGCGATGGGCACCTCGGGGTCGATCATCAGGGTGAGCAGGCCCACGTAGTCCGGCTCCATCTCGTTGATCATGGTGGCCGTCTGGACGGCGTGATCCTCCCATCCGGCCTTTCCCGCCAGTCCGGAGATAAAGGTGACCGAGATCATAAATCCGCAGTCCTGGGCCTTCCGGACCCCGTCGATGATCTCCCGGCGGCTCTCGCCTTTGCAGATGGCGGTGAGGACCGCGTCGCTGCCCGACTCGGCGCCGATATAGAGCATGGTCAGACCGAGATCCCAGAGTTCCTTCAGGTCTTCCTCGGATTTATGCAGGATGTCGGACACCCGGGCGTAGGAGGTCACCCGCTCGCACTCGGGGAAATTGTCCCGGATGTACTCTAAAATGGGCCGAAGCTTGGTGTTTTTCAGGGCCAGGGCGTCTCCGTCGCAGAGAAAGATCCGCCGGACCTGGCGATAGTGCTTCCTCGCCCAATCCAGATCTTCCAGGACCTCCTCCAGCTTCCGGATGTGGAACTGCTTGTCCTTGTACATGCTGCAGAAGGTGCACTTGTTGTGGGTGCACCCTACGGTCACCTGGACCAGCAGACTGTAGGCCTCGCTGGGGGGCCGGAAAATGTTTCCTTCGTAACGCATGGATTACATCCTTTCCGGAGCCTTCATGCCCAGAAGGGCAAGTCCGGCGGCCAGGGTGTACTTCGCCGCCATCACCAGGGCGACCTTGGCCGTCTTCTCCGCCTCGTCTTCCACCAGGATGTGTTCGTCGTGATAGAACCGGTTGTAGGCCTGGGCGATGTCCACGATGTGGCGGGTGACGATGGAGGGCTCGTACTTCTCTCCGGCCTCCGCCACCACCTGGGGGAAGGCGTAGAGGAGCTTGATCAGCTCGTTGGCGCTGTCTCCCGTCAGGAAATTGGGATCGAAGCCGGCCTTTGCCTTTGCGACGATGTCTTCCCCGGCATTTCTGAGGATGCTGCAGGCTCTGGCGTGGGTGTACTGAACGTAGGGACCCGTCTCCCCTTCGAAATTCAGGACGTGTTCCCACGAGAAGACATAATCCTTAATTCTGTAATTCGACAGTTCATTGAAGATCACGGCGCCGATTCCCACGGCAGCCGCCGTTTCTTCGATGTTTTCCGTGTTAACGTTCTTCTCTTTGATGATCTCCCGGGTCTGATCCACGGCACGGTTGAGCACATCCTCCAGGAAGATGACTCTGCCCTCACGGGTGGACATGGTCCCTTCCTCCATGCTCACCAAACCGAAGGGCACGTGGACGCAATCTCTCGCCCATTCGTAGCCCATCATTTCCAGAATCTGGATCCACTGCTGGAAGTGGAGGTTCTGCTGGGAGGCTACCACGTAGATGTTCTTGTAGAAATCGTAGGTCTCCTTCCGGTAGACCGCCGCGGCGATATCCCGGGTGATGTACAGGGTGGACCCGTCGGATTTGGTGATCAAAGCCACCGGCAGATCGTAGTCATCCAACCGGACGATCTGGGCGCCGTCATCCTCCTCCAGAAGGCCCTTATCCTCCAGTTCCTTGACGAACCGGGGCATCTTGTCGGAATAGAAGCTCTCTCCGTTGTAGGAATCGAAGCGGATCCCCAGCATGTCGTAGACCCGGTTGAACTCCTTCAGGGACTCATCCCGGAACCACTGCCACAGTTCCACTTCTTCCGGCTCGCCGTGTTCCAGCCTGGTAAAGGTGGCTCTGGCCTCATCCTCCAGGGACGGATCCTTCTCCGCCTCCTCGTGGAACCGCTTGTAGTAGTCCAGCAGGGTCGAAATGGGCTCCCGCTCCACGTCTTCCCGGTTGCCCCACCGGCGGTAAGCCACGATCATCTTGCCGAACTGGGTGCCGTAGTCCCCCAGATGGTTGATCCGGAAGACATCATAGCCCAGATAGTCGTAGATATTGGCGATGGAGCTGCCGATGACGGTGCTCCGGATGTGTCCGATATGGAAAGGCTTGGCGATATTGGGGGAGGAATACTCCACGATCACCTTCCGGCCGCCGCCCAGGTCGGACCGGCCGTAGTCGCCGCCCTGGGCCAGGACCTCGCCGACCACTTCCCCGGCCAGATCCTTCCGGTCCAGGAACATATTCACGTAGGCGTTCACCTGCTCCACCTTGGCAAACATGGGGTCATCGGCGATGCTCTCGGCGATCCCCTTGGCGATCATAGGCGGAGCCTTTCTCAGCACCTTGGCCAGCTTAAAGCAAGGCAGCGCATAGTCTCCCATCTTACTGTCGGCGGGAGTCTCGATCATCTCCAGGATCTCTTCCCGGGAGATGCCCTCCATAGCCGGCTGCAGCGCGTCAGCGATCTTTTCCCTGTAGTCGATCATTTTTTCTGTCTCCTTGTCCTGTTATTTGAGACGGACCACGGTCACACCGTCTCCGCCTTCGTCGAAACCGCCTCGGCGGTACTCTTTCACATGGCTGTGCTCCCTCAGTCGGGCCCGGATCCCCTTGCTCAGGATCCCCTCTCCCCGGCCGTGGATAATGGTCACTTCCGGAAGTCCCGAGAGAAAAGCGTCATCTATATATTTTTCCACAATCATGACCGCATCGTCAAGGTTTTTTCCTCTCACGTCCACGGAGGTGGAGATCATCCGGGTCTTTCTCCCGGAAAGGCTGCCGTACCGGCTCTTTTTCCCGGTTTGAGGCTTCTTCCCCTCGATGAACATCAGGTCCTCCACATGGGCTTTGACCTTCATCATGCCGATCTGGACCTGGACCTCTCCCTTCTCGTCGGGCTGCTCCAGGATCTCCCCGTTCTGGCCCAGGGTCAGCACCTTGACCCGGTCGCCGATCTTCAGGTTGTCCGGATCCACCGGCCGGGTGTTTTCTTCTCTGGGGATGGAGGTGCGGGTCCGTCTCTCCATGTCCTTCAGCCGCTTCCGGCTGGCGTCCGCCCGGCGGGTCACCTCACCGGCATCTCCTGACCCTTGGGTCCGGTCCAAACGAGCCAGTTCCTTCAGTTCCCTTCGGACCTCGTCGGAGACTTCCCTTGCCTCCGCCAGGATCATTCTGGCCTCTTCCTTGGCGTCCTGAAGGGTTTTTTCCCTTCTCTGACGTATCTTCTCCCCATCCTTTTCCAGCTTCTCCCGCTGCTTTTCCATGTCTTCCGCAGCGGCAGCCGCCTGACGGCGGTCCTCGTCGATCTTCTTCTGTTCCTCTTCCAGACGGCGGATCACCTCATCAAAGGCAATGTCTCCCCTGTCCAGAAGCTGGGCCGCCCGGTCCGTGATCCCCTCGTCAAGGCCCAGTCTGCGGGCGATCTCGAAGGCATTGGATTTCCCCGGAAGGCCGATCACCAGACGATAGGTGGGCATGAGGGATTCCACGTCGAACTCCATGGAGGCGTTCTCCACCCCGTCGGTGGCGACGGCGTACTTTTTCAGTTCCGTATAGTGGGTGGTGGCCATGGTGACCGCCTGCTTCCGTCCCAGTTCCTCCAGGATGGCGATGGCCAGGGCCGCTCCCTCCGCCGGGTCCGTTCCCGCGCCCAGCTCGTCCAGAAGGACCAGGCTCTCCTCGTCCGCCTCTCCGATGATCTCCACCAGGTTCTTCATGTGGGAGGAGAAGGTGGACAGACTCTGTTCGATGCTCTGTTCATCTCCGATATCCGCATAGATCTCCCGGAACACGGCGATCCTGCTTCCCTGGGCCGCCGGGATGTGAAGCCCGGCCTGGGCCATCAGGGTGAGGAGGCCTGCGGTCTTTAAGGTCACCGTCTTGCCTCCCGTATTGGGGCCCGTCACCACCAGGCTCCGGTATCCGTCCCCGATGGAGATGTGGATGGGCACCACCTGTTTCTTGTCGATGAGGGGATGGCAGGCGCTCTGCAGGTCCATGATCCCCTCTTCGGTGATCTCCGGCTCCTCTGCGTCCATTTCCACGGCCAGCCTGCCTTTGGCCATCATCAGATCCAGCATGACCAGCAGGTTCTGGTTGTTTTCCAGGTCGTAGTGGATCTCCGCCACCGACTCGGAGAGCCGGGTGAGGATCCTGAGGATCTCCGCCTCCTCGTCCAGATGAAGCTGGCGGAGCTCATTGTTCATATTCACGATGGCCTGGGGCTCGATGAACACCGTCTGCCCCGATCCGCTCTGATCGTGGATGATCCCGGGAACGGATGTCCGGTGTTCCTGCTTGACGGGGACCACGTACCGACCGTTTCGCATGGTCACGATGGCGTCCTGGAGGATGTTCCCCTTGTCCGCCGAGCCGACGATCTGGTTCATCTTGGCCTTCAGGGCGTCGTTTTGCCGGACGATGGCCCGCCGGATGGACCGAAGCTCCGGACTTGCGTTATCGGCCACCTCATCTTCCGAGAGAATGCACCGGTCGATCTCCCCGGAAATGGAAGGGTGGACCGCCAGGATCTCGGTGATGGAATCCATGAGAGGCATCTCCGGCACGTCTTCCCCCTGGAGGAACCTGAGCACGTCCTCCGCCGTCTTCATGTTGTACCGCACCCGGAGAAGCTGGGCCTGGGTCAGCACCCCGCCTTTGACGGCAAAGGAGACCGGCCCGTGGATGTCGTAGAATCCGCCGATGGGCAGAGGCCCTTTGGCCCGGATCAGCCGGACCGCTTCCGCCGTGCCCTGCTGCCTTTCCCGGATCTCGTCGACATCAAAAACAGGCAGGAGTTCTGAGATGACCTCTCTGGTCATTTCAGAACCCGCCTGCCCTTTCAGCCTTTCGATGATCTTTCCGTATTCGAGAACCTGTAGTGTCTTCTCTTTCATGAGGACTATTCGTTATTGTTCCTGTACCGCTCCAGTTCTTTCTTCAGCTGGAGGTTCTCCATCTGGAGATCGAAGAAGCTGTTTTCCAGCTCTCTGCACTTGTTCTCGATCTCGGCCACGACTTCCTCCATGCCGGTCTTGGCCTGGGCTCTGGCCTCCTCCACGGCGGCGTTGAGCCGGGCGATCTCTCCGTCCCGCTGGCGGATCCCGTTCAGAAGATCTTCCTTCTGGGCGACCACCTGCTGGGTCTCTTCCTTGTACTCGGTGTAGTTCTTCTTCGCCTCATCCCAAAGCTGGACATAGTGCTGGGAGTCCTTCTCCAGCTGAACGTTCAGCCGCTTGATCTCCTCCATGTCCTCCAGGGCTTTGAAGTACTCACTGGCGATGTTGACCGCCGAGAGAACCGCGATGTTGCCGGGGGACGCCCCCACGGCCTTGGCCGCCTCGGAGATCTCCTGCATCTTCATGTCAACGTGGGCCGCCACCTGAATGATCTCTTCCTTCGACATCTCCCCGGAAATGGTGTACTCCTGGCCGTAGATCTTGACCTTGACTTTGTTGTTTTCCATGGATCCTTCTCCTATATTTCTCTCAGTACAGCGTTCAGATTATCCTTGAGAGCCGCCAGCACGTCCTCGTGGACCGCCGTGACTTCTTCATCGGTCAGTGTTTTCTCCCGGTCACGATAGACCAGCGCAAAGGCAACGCTCTTCTTGCCTTCATCCACCTGCTTGCCCCGGTATACGTCGAACAGACGGACGTCTTCCAGGATCTCCCCGCCTTTGGAGCGGATGATCTCCTCGATCCTGCCCACTTCCAGTTCCTCGTCCACCAGCAGAGCGATGTCTCTGGTCACCGCCGGGAACTTGGGCAGGGGCGTGTAGACCACTTCCGTGTCCGCCTTTCTCATGATGGCGGAGAACATGATCTCGCAGCAGTAGACCCGTACGCCGTCCAGTCCGAACTCCTCGGCCACATCCGGGTGGATCTCACCCATGATGCCCAGTTCTTCCGTCTCCACGCCGGCCGCCTTCATCTGCTCCGAAGCCGCCGCGCTGATCCTGGCGCAACGTCCGGGATGATAGGGGCCGTACTCCGACTCGGCGGTGAAGATGGGCTCCCGGATCCCCAGGACTTTCAGCATCTCGCAGATGATGCCTTTCAGAGTAAAGAAGTCCTGTTCGCCGCCGTAGAGGCCGATGCAAAGGGCATAGTCCTCATCCGGCAGATGATCCGCGTTGAGTTCGCTGGCCATGAAGGTGTTGCCGATCTCAAAGGCAGCGGCCTCCTCGATGTTTCTGGCGTAGTTTCTCGCCAGGGTCTCCAGCATGTTGGGGGTAAGCACCGTCCGCATGACGGAGTTTTCCTCACCCAGGGGATTGATGAGCTTGACGAATGCTCTCTCCCAGGAATCCTCGCCGATCCGGATCCGGTCCACGGATGCCGGGCTGACGAAGGAATAGGTCTGTATCTCGTTTAAGCCCAGGGCGCACAGGGTGTTCCTGGCCAGATCTCTCAGTTCCCAGCCGTAGGGTATGGTCACTTCGTTGTTGCTTCTGGGCATGGTCACCGGCAGACGGTCATAGCCGTACATCCGGGCGATCTCTTCCACATAGTCCTCTTCGATGAGCAGGTCCTGGCGCACCGTAGGCGCTGTGACCGTCATCACGTTGCCCTCGCCGGCCACCTGGATCTCCAGGCCTTCCAGCATGGCGACCATCTCCTCACGGCTAAGCTCAATGCCCAGCACATGATTGATCCGGTCCACTCTCACGTCAATGGTCCTGGCCGCTTCCGGAGTGGGATATACATCCACCCGTCCCGGGCAGACTTTGCCTGCCCCCACCATTTCGATGAGGCGGCACACCCGGTCCGCGGCGTCGGCGCAAAGGTTGGGGTCGATCCCTTTCTCGAACCGGGCCGAGGCTTCCGTTCTCAGGCCCAGGCTCTTGGCCGTCCGGCGGACGCTGTCTCCGGCGAAGTTGGCGGATTCCACGATGATGGTGGAAGTGTCCGCTTCGATCTCCGAGTTCAGTCCGCCCATGACGCCGGCCACGGCGATGGACCGCTCCCCGTCCTTGATCATCAGCATGTCACCGCTGAGTGTCCGCTCCGTTTCATCCAGGGTGGTGAAGACTTCCCCGGCGGAGGCGTTCTCCACCACGATCTTCCCGCCCTTTACCTGACGGATGTCGAAGGCGTGGATGGGCTGGCCGTATTCCAGCATGACGAAGTTGGTGATGTCGACGATATTGTTGATGGGACGCATCCCGGCGTACATGAGCCGTTTCTGGAGCCACCAGGGGGACTGCTCCACCTTGATGTCGGTGACCACACGGGCCACGTACCGCTTACAGCTTTCGGGATTTTTGATCTCCACGGAAACGTGATCCGCAGCTTCTCCCTTCCCATCTTCCTTTTCCATCTTGGTGTCCGGATAGTCGAAAGGCTGTCCGAAGGTAGCGGAGGCTTCTCTTGCCATGCCCACCATGGCCAGACAGTCCGGCCGGTTGGGGGTGATCTCAAAGTCCACCACGTGCTGCTTCAGCCCCAAAGCATCCGTCAGCTGGGTTCCCGGCACCTGATCCTCGTCCAGGATCCAGATCCCGTCCCGGTGGGCAACGGGGACCACCTTGTCCTCAAAGCCCAGCTCGCCGCAGGAGCAGAGCATGCCGAAAGATTCCACTCCACGGAGCTTGCCCTTGGTGATCTTCACGCCGCCCTCCTGTTTGGGCTGACCGTGAAGGGGTCCGGGGATCCGGCTCTTGTGGAGCGCCACCGGCACCAGAGCGCCCTCGAAAACATTGGGGGCTCCCGTCACGATCTGAAGCAGCTCGTCTTCGCCGACATCCATCCGGCAAATCACCAGCTTGTCCGCATCGGGGTGGGGCTCGATCTTCTCTATCCTGCCAACGACCACATTCTCGATCTCCGTGCCGAATTCCTCGCAGGTCTCCAAGTTGGAGCCGGACATGATCATCCGGTCACAGAATTCGTCCACGGAAACACCCGGGTCGATATAATCATTCAGCCATTCCATGGGAACTAACATCGAATATTCCTCCTATTTGAACTGATTGATGAAACGCATGTCGTTTTCATAGAACAATCGGATATCGTCAACACCGTACTTGAGCATGGCCACTCGTTCCACGCCCAGTCCAAAGGCAAAGCCGGTATACTTCTCCGTATCCAGCCCGCCGACCTCCAGCACGCTGGGGTGGACCATTCCGCAGCCCAGGATCTCGATCCATCCGCTGCCTTTGCAGACCCGGCATCCCTTGCCGCCGCACTTGAAGCAGGACACGTCCATCTCCGCGCTGGGCTCGGTGAACGGGAAGTGGTGGGGCCGGAACTTGGTCCGGGTAGAGGTCCCGAAGAGCTGTTTGGCGAAGCTGTCCAGGGTCCCCTTAAGGTCTGCCATGGTCACCCCCTCATCCACCAGCAGGCCTTCCACCTGATGGAACATGGGGGAATGGGTGGCGTCCGGCGTGTCGCAGCGAAATACCCGTCCCGGGGAAATGACCTTGATGGGGGGCTTTGCCGAAAGCAATGTCCGGATCTGAACCGGAGACGTCTGGGTCCTGAGGAGCACGTCATCGGAGATGTAGAAGGTGTCCGTCATGTCCCGGGCCGGATGGTTCGGACCGGCGTTCAGCGCGTCGAAGTTGTTGAAGACCGTCTCCACTTCCGGGCCTTCCACGATGGAGTAGCCCATGTTTCTGAACACCCGGGAGATCTCGTCCATGGTGATGTTCAGGGGATGCTTCACCCCCAGGGTCCGGGCTTTTCCCGGCTCCGTCACGTCGATCTTCTCTCTGGCGAACTGAGCTTCCTTCTCCGCAGCCTTCACGGCGGCGAATCGATCGGCCAGCAGGCCCTCGATCTCATTTCTCACCTGGTTGGCCATCTGTCCGGTGGTCTTTCTGTCCTCGGGGCTGAGCTTGCCCATTCCACGGAGGATCTCCGTCAGGCGGCCCTTTTTCCCCAGGAAGCGGACGCGGACTTCGTCGGTCTCACCGGCGGTCTTCGCCCCTTCCAGCTGCGCTCTGGCATCTTCCAGTATCTGATTTAACTGCTCCTGCATGATTTCTCTTCTCTCCTTATCGGTGATGACGTATGGATGGAATATTTCCTCCCAGGCAGTACATGACGATCCCGGCGGCCACCGCCGCGTTGAGGGATTCGATCCTGCCCGCCATGGGGATGTGTACGGTGATGTCGGCTTCCTCCCGAAAACTTGCCGATGCGCCCCGTCCCTCGTTTCCGATGACCAGGGCAGAGGGTCCTGCTTCCTCCAGGTCGAAGCAGCTTACCTCCCCGTCCATGTCGGTGACGGTGAGAGCGCAGCCTCTTTCTTTTGCAAAGGCAATGGCTTCTTCCGCCGATGCTCCCGTCAGGACCGGCATCCGCAGGAGTGCTCCCGAGGAAGCCCGGACGGCCTTGGGTCCGTAGGGATCCGCCGTCTCATCCGTTGCGATCACCCCGGAAAACCCGGCGGCTTCCGCCGTTCGGATGATGGTCCCTACATTACCGGGATCCTGGAGACGGTCCAAAATGGCGATATTTCCGCCTTTGCAGCCCTCCGCAAAGGCTTCTTCGTCCAGGATGTCCTTCCGGATGACGGCGATCACCCCTTGAGAATGCTCCGTATCGGAGAGGCGGGCAAAGAGCCCGTGCTCCAGGGCGATAAGGGCGTGCTCCGGGAGCACAGCCTCCAACTCCTCGGCATTTTCCCCGTTACAGACAAAAACCTTCTCGATCACAAGCCCCAGGTCCAGGGCATCCCGAAGGGGCTTACGCCCTTCCAGGAGATATTGTCCTGTCCGATCGCGGTGCTTCTTCTGGAGAAGTTTCAGCGCACTTTTATATATGGCATTCTCTCGGGAAGTGACAACTTTCATCGGCAGATCAGCGCCTCGGGAAATGAATCAATAGCCGGTGGGTACCGGCTATTGATATGATCCCGTATCTTTATCTCTTCAGGAAGCCGGGGATATCGATCCCGGCAGGTTTCTCCGATTCTTCGCTTTCGTCGTCGCTGCCCTTCACCCAGGAAGGCTTGTCTTCCGGGGGAATGGTGTCGTAGGGACCGGACTCCTTGGCGAATGCTCCGGAGGATCTCTCGGAAGTCTCTCCGCTCAGGGCGGGGATCACCGGATCCATGAGCGGATCTCTCTCTCCGCGGCCTGCGGAAGGCGATCTCTCGAAGCCCGCAGCGATGACGGTGATGGCGATCTCGTCCTGCATCTCTTCCTTGATGGACGCACCCAGGATGATGATGGCGTTGCTGTCCGCCTCTTCCTCGATCTGGGTCGCCACTTCGTTCACGTCGAACATGGTCAGGCTCTTACCGCCGGTGATGTTGATCAGGACAGCTCTGGCGCCGGAGATCTTCGTCTCAAGCAGCGGGCTGTTGACGGCGCTCTCCACCGCGTCCTTCAGCTTGTTCTCGCCGGTGCCGTGGCCTACACCCATGTGTACGATGCCCCGATCCTTCATGATCGTGGTCACA
Organism: uncultured Eubacteriales bacterium; assembly: GCA_902796875.1. Lineage (GTDB taxonomy): Bacteria > Bacillota > Clostridia > Peptostreptococcales > Anaerovoracaceae > Lentihominibacter. The sequence continues at coordinate 7,764 of CADBQT010000014.1, read as the reverse complement.
TCGGCGAAGTCCAGGTTGATCAGGGCGTCGTCGACGATGATGTCGGAGATGCCCTGGACGCCCTGACGCAGCACGTCGTCCGCCAGCGCGAAAGCGTCCAGCAGGGACGTATGCCCGTCCACGGTCTCCAGCAGTTTATCGTTGGGGACCACGACCAGGGAGTCCACATATTTCTTCAGGAACTTGATACCAAGCTCTGCGTGTTCACCTCTCTTCTTTCCTTCGAATTTGAAAGGTTTGGTGACTACACCCACGGTGAGGATCCCCATATCCTTGGCGATCTTGGCGATGATGGGAGCCGCTCCGGTACCCGTTCCGCCACCCATGCCGCAGGTGATGAATACCATGTCGGAACCTGCAATGAATTTCTGCAGATCCTCCAGGTTTTCTTCTGCTGATTTCTGCCCCACCTCCGGGTTACCGCCGGCGCCGAGACCCTTGGTCAGCTTCTCGCCGATCTGGATCTTCGTCTCCGCCCGGTTTCTCTGAAGGGCCTGCTTATCCGTATTGACCGCGACAAAAGTCACGCCCTGCATACCGGCCTCGATCATGCGATTGATGGCATTACATCCGCCGCCGCCGACGCCGATGACTTTGATTTCCTGTATGTTGGAATCGTTTACTTCGAATTGCAGCATGAAATACCTCCCGTTATCCTAAACTTGAATAAGTATATCATATTAATTATCGGGCGTAAAGGAACAATACCCATTATCACCGATGTTAATCGTGCCGGTCATCACGTTCTGCTGGTACAGTCGGTAGACCACAGTTCTGAGGGTCCCGTTCTCCAGACTTTTCAACAGGTTTCCGTATCTTCCCTTGACGAACATGTCGTCGAAAATGTCGCATTTCACCCGGCTTCCGGTCAGCTCCACTCGCTTGAAATACATGTCGTTTTTCTGGGCGGTATCGATGATCTTCATGGCCTTCCGGTAGGTGCCTTTTTCCTTCACGCTGATCCGCCTTCCCGGTTTGGCGCTCCTTACGGTGATGTTCCGGATCAGGGTCACGTCCCGTCGGTCATAGGAGACCTCGATGACGCTTCCCTCCCCGTCCACGATGACGTATTGTTTTCGTTTGACTTTCTCGCTCTCCGGGATCAGGATCTGGGCGAACCCCTCCTGCTCGTGGACCATGATCTCCACCCGGTTGGGCAGATGATACTTCACATGGACCTCGTCGAAGTAATAGTTCTTCTTGATCTTATGCCCCACCAGGAATGGGATGGCGCGGAAAATGCTCTTGCCCTCTTCCACTCCCGAAAGCTGGATCACCTGATCGTCGGTAAAAGCCTTGTTCCCCCCGACGGAGATCTCCGTCACATTAAAGACGGGCAGATGCATCAGGCCGATGACCCCGGCGATGGCCAGGATGACGATAAAGGCGGTCAGGAAGGGGCGTTTCTTTCTCCGTTTTTTCCGGCGCCGTTTCTTGCCGAACTTCCGGGTCTTGGCGGCGGGTTTGGCCGCTTCTTCCGTCTTTTCGGCTTCCGGCTTATCGGCTTCCGTCTCTTCGGCGTCGCCGGACTCTTCGGCGGCATCGGCGTCAACGTCTCCGTTAGCCTCTTCCTCTTCAGCGTTCTGCCTGGCGTCCTTGGCCTCTTCCTCAGCGGTTTCGTCCTCCGCCGTTTCCTCGACGGCTTCTGCCTCGGTCATCTCTGCCTTTGCAGGCTGAGCCGCCTCTGCCTTTGCCTCTTCGGACTCGGAAACCTCTGCCTTCGGGCCTTCGGATACGGCCTTCTCAGCCTCCTCCAGCTGCTCCTTGAGGCCGGTAAAGACCTGGGTATCCCCGCCGGCTTTTGGGGTCAGATTATCTTTTCTGTTGTCCGTCGGTTCACTCATCCGCCAGATCCTCTTCGATAACGGCGCAGATCCGGGCTGCCGCGTCGGACACGCCGCAGGCTCTGGCCTTTTTTCTCATGTCCTCCAGAAGGGCAGGGTCCTGTCTCAGACGCTCCACCTCCTGGTACAGCCGGCCTTCCTCCAGGTTCTCTTCCCGGATGATGACGGCGCCCCCCGGGCCGGCCACGGAGAGGGCGTTGTAGTACTGATGGTCCTCTGCGGCATCGGGAAAAGGCACGAAAACAGCAGGGATCCCACAGGCCGTGACCTCGGCCACGGTAAGGGCCCCGCTCCGGCTGATCACCACGTCCGAGGCGGCCAGCACATCGCTCATGTTATGGATGTATTCGGTCACCTGGATCCGGTCGCCGATCTCGATGCCTTTGTCCTTCAGTTCCTGGCAGACAGCGTCGAAATAGTAACCTCCTGCGCCAAGGTGGACCCCCACCCCGCTCTCGGAAGCATACTTTTCGATGAGTCGCACCATTTCCCGGTTGATCCGCCCGGCGCCCTGACTCCCGCCAAAAGCGAGGATCATGAGACGATCCTCCGGGATGCCCAAAGCTTCTCTGGCGGCCGTCCGGTCCGCATCCGCGAACTCGCTGCGCACGGGATTGCCTGAGCGCACCGTCTTATCCGGCGCATTGAAGTGTTCGTCTGCGCGGGAAAACCCCAGGAAGATCCGCTTCGCCTTGCGGGCGAGGAAACGGTTGGTCTTCCCCGGGATCGCGTTCTGTTCATGAAGATAGGTGGGAATGCCCATCCGCTGCGCCACGGTAACCACCGGCGCGCTGGCGTAGCCTCCCGTCCCGATGACGACGTCAGGGGCGAACTCCTTCACCAGGTCTCTCGCCTGGCGATAGCCTTTCGCCACTCTCTTCGCCGCCTTCAGGTTGGCCCGGAGGCTCCGACCAAAGCCATCTGCGCTGATAAGTGCGATTTCATAGCCGCTTTCCGGCACGAGATCTCTCTCCATACCGATCTCTGCTCCAACGAACAGAATATCCACATCCTCATTGCGGCGTTTTAATTCATCTGCGATGGCTATGGCCGGATAAATGTGTCCTCCGGTTCCTCCGCCGGTCATGATCACTTTCATTGCATCACTCCTGTTCTGTACAGTTACACCGACGGCTCACCGACACTCCAGCCGGGGGTCCGAACCGGATCGGTCTCCCCCTCGTGTCTGGATATATTCAGCAGCACACCCGAGGCGAAAAGGAATATGATGATCCCGTTGCCTCCGTAGCTGATGAAGGGCAGGTTGATTCCCGTCGCCGGCATGGACGCCGTGACGACGGCGATATTCAGGATCACCTGGATGGCGATCATCAGCACCACTCCCGAAGCCAGGAGCATGCCGAAATGATCCGGGGCTTTGATGGCGATCTTCATGCCCCTCCAGATGAACACGCAGTAAAGGGCCATCAGGATCAGGATCCCGACGAAGCCCAGTTCTTCTCCGATGATGGCCAGGATAAAGTCGTTCTGCGGCTCCGGCAGATACAGACTCTTCTGGACGCTCTTGCCAAGGCCCACGCCCGTGACGCCCCCGGACCCAAGAGCCAGCAGGGACTGAGCCACCTGATAGCCTTCTCCATACAGATCCTGGAAGGGATCGATGAAGTTGGTCATCCGGGTGTACCAGTAGGACTCCTGCATGAAGACCAGGATGGAGACGATACCGCCCACGCCCAGAACGCCGGCCACGATCACATAGGCCCAGTGCATCCCGGCGACGATGAGCATGGCCACGGCGATGCCGATGACAGTGATGGCCGTGGACAGGTTGGGTTGTCTGATGATGAGGAAAGCGAATGCGCCGGTCACCACGATGGTGGGCAGGATCCCCAAAAAGAAGGACCGGATCCTGTTGGGCCGCCGCCCGAAGTACCATGCGATAAACAGGATGATCGCCACCTTGGCCCACTCACCGGGCATGATGGTGACCGGTCCCACGGCGATCCACCGGGTCGCGCCGTTGATGTTGCTTCCGATGAACAGCACCGCCACCAGGGCGCCCAGACAGCCCAGCACGACCGCCAGGACGAACCAGCCGTTGTTGTATTGCCGGTAATCGAAGCTCATCCCGAAGACCATCGCGCCCAGGCCGATCACGAGCCACATACCGCCTCGGATCAGGTAGTAGAACGGGGTATTGTTCTCACTGATGGAGGCATAGTAGCTGGCGCTGAACACCATGATCAGCCCGAAGGCGGCCAGGACCAGGACGCACACCAGGAGCCAGAAATCCACGGCTTTTAAGTTGTTCCACCCTCTCTGTCCTAGGGACGCAATTCCTTGACGCATTGTTTGAAATGGTCTCCCCTCTGCTCGAAGTTATCGTACATATCCCAGCTGGCGCAGGCAGGCGACAGAAGCACCACATCTCCCGGATAGGCGTCTGCAAAGGCATGCTCCACGCAGGTTTTCATATCTCCGCAGATCTCCACCTGATCGAACCCGTTGGCCCGGGCCGTCTCGGCGATCTGCTCCGCCACCTCACCGAGGAGATAGGCCTTCTTCACCCGTCCGGGGAAAGTCTGGATCATCTCGGTGAAATCCGCTTTCTTGTCGTATCCGCCGGCGATGAGAAGGATGTTTTCCTTCATGGCCTCGATGGCTTTGATCGCCGCGTCCGTATTGGTTCCCTTGGAGTCGTTGACGAACTGGACCCCGTCGATGAACCCGCAAAGTTCGATCCGGTGCTTCACCCCCGCAAAGGTCCGAAGGGTCTCTCCGATCACCTCCGGGTCGATGCCGGCGAAGTAGCCGATGGCTGCCGCCGCCAGGGCGTTCTCCAGATTGTGGCTTCCCGGGATCAGCAGCTCGTCCGCTCCGCAGATCTCCGTGATCTCTCCGTCCTTGTCCCGGATCACGATCTTTCCCTCCCGCACAAAGGCGCCGAAGTCCAGTTCTTCCATCCGGCTGAAGGGGACCACGCAGGCGGGACAGTCTTTCGTCAACGCAAAGCATGCCTTGTCGTCCCAGTTGGCCACGCAGTACTGATCGCTGCTCTGACGCATGAAGATCTTGGCCTTTGCTTTGCCATAATTTTCCATTGTCTTGTGCCGGTTCAGATGATCCGGCGTCAGGTTCAGGATGGCGGAGATCTCCGGACGGAAATAATCCGTCGTCTCCAGCTGGAAGCTGCTCACCTCCGTCACCAGCCAGGTGTCTTCCCCGGCCTGACGGACCCCCTGGACCGCGGGAACGCCGATGTTTCCCACCACCTGGGTATCCCGGCCCGCGCCTCGGAAGATCTCTCCCGTAAGGGTGGTCGTGGTGGTCTTGCCGTTGGTTCCCGTAATGGCCACGAAGTGACCGGAAGCCATCTGCCAGGCCAGTTCCAGCTCGCCCACGATCTCGGCTCCGCAGCACTTGGCCTCCCGGACGAAATCCAGATCCGTGGGCACGCCGGGGCTGAGCACCACCATGTCGTATTCGCTCATGTCCGTGGGCACGGTGCCGAACCAGGTGCGGATGTCATTTTTCCGGAGAGTCTTCATCAGCTGAGGATCCATCCGTTCCTCTTTCTTTCTGTCCTGAATGGACACCTCCGCGCCCATCTCCAGGGCAGCTTCCATGACCGCCGCTCCCGAGCGTCCCAGTCCCACGATGAGTATTTTCTTATCCTTGAGCATCTCTTTTTTCTCCCAAAGTTTATTATCGTTTGTTCGGCCCTTCGCCTAGAACAGGATGATCAGACCGATGATGCAGCAGGCTGCCGTAAAGGCCCAGAACATCCGGACCACCTGGACTTCCTTCATGCCACCCTTCTCGAAGTGATGGTGGATGGGGGCCATGCGGAAGATCCGCTTGCCGTGGGTCAGCTTGAAATAGCCAACCTGGAGGACCACCGACAGGGCCTCGATGACGTAGAGCATGCCCACGATGAGAAGGAGCAGCTCCAGCTTGGTCACCACTGCCGCCGCAGCCAGTCCGCCGCCCAGGGCCAGGGATCCCGTGTCTCCCATGAACACTCTGGCCGGGTTCCGGTTATAGACCAGAAAACCCAGGCATCCTCCGCAGAGGGCTGCGAAGAACAGGGGTCCTGCCGTCCCAACATCCGTCACCAGCTGGGTGAAGAACAGCCCGCCGATGGCAAAGGTGGCGGACACCATGGCCGTAACGCCGGAAGCCAGCCCGTCCAGACCGTCGGTCAGGTTGACCGCATTGGTCATGGCCAGCACGGCAAAGACCACGAAGGGCACGTAAAGGAATCCGAAGTCCACGTAGGTGTCGAATCCGGGGAAGTACACCGTCGTTCCATGGTCCGACCGCATGGCGAACAGGACGCCGAAGGCGATGGCCACGATCATCTGCAGGCCGAACTTCTGCTTGGCGTTCAGGCCCTCGTTCTGCTTGCGGATGACCTTCCGGTAGTCGTCGATGAATCCGATGATCCCAAAGCCAACGAAGACCAGCAGGATCACCAGGGTATTTCCCGTGTCTCCGGTGAAGAAGGATGCTCCAAGAGCGGCCACAAAGGTCCCGATGATGATGCTGATGCCGCCCATGCTGGGGGTCCCCGCCTTGGCATAGTGGGACTCCAGTCCCTCTTCCCGTATATTCTGTCCCGCCTTTTCTTTCAGGATCGGGATCTCTTTTTTCGTGATGATCACGGTGATGATAAAGGTCACCACCGCGGTGCAAAACAGTATCAGCATGCTGTCGTCTCCTGTGTATGTGTCAACGTCTCTACGATCTCTTCCAGCGCCATGCCCCGGGAGGCTTTGACCAGGACCAGATCCCCCTCGCCGATGTTCTCCTCGGCGAAACCGTTGAATTCTTTTTTCTCCGTCATATGGACCGCCTGGGCTCCCGCTTCCCGGGCTCCCCGGACGATGGCTTCCGCACCCTGGCCTACACCCACCAGAAGGTCGATGCCGCAGCCCGCTGCAAAAGCGCCCACATCGTAATGCATCTTCTCCGAATCCTCTCCCAGCTCGAACATGTCCCCCAGGATGGCGATCCGCTTCCCGGCGCAGCTGCTGCTCTCCAGGACCATAAGGGCCGCCTTCATGGAGGCGGGGCTGGCGTTGTAGGTGTCGTCGATGACGGTGATGCCGTCTCCCCGGACCACCCGGAGCCGGCTTCCCGTCAGCTGGACCTTCTCCAGTCCTGCCCGGATCTCCTGGGCGGATTCTCCCAGGTGTTCGCCGGCGGCGATGGCCACCGCCGCGTTGTACGCGTTGTGCCGGCCGGCCACCGGGACCTGCCAGTCTTGTCGGTTTCCATTTTTATCCAGTTCGAAGCAGATCCCGCCGATCCCCTGATCGGCGATCTCCCCTATCCGGTAATCGGCTTCGTCCGTATCCCCTACGAAAATGCTCTCGTAGTCGCCGGCCGTCCTCTCCCGGGTCAGAAATTCATCGTCGTGGACGAAGATCATGGTGCCCCCTTCTTCCCTGGGGAGCACGTGTCTGGCCAGTTCCATCTTGGCCTTGAAGATCCCCTCCCGGCTGCCCAGATGCTCCATGTGGGCCACGCCGATGTTGGTGACCACCCCGATGTGGGGCCGGACCATGGAGGCAAGATAGTCGATCTCGCCGAAGTCACTCATGCCCATTTCCAGCACGATGGCCCGGTGAGACTCGTCCGCCTGGAAGATGGACAGAGGAAGGCCGATGTGATTATTGTAATTCTTTTTGTTCCGGACGCAAGGGTATTTTTCGTTCAGCACGTAATACAGCATGTCCCGGGTGGAGGTCTTGCCCACGCTGCCCGTGACGGCAATCCGGATCAGATCCAGTCCCGCCAGATACCAGGTGGCCAGCTGGCCAAGGGCCTTGACCGTGTCCTCCACCAGGATGGCGTTGACCGCCATGTTCCGGGGCAGGGCCGCCTCGTCGGAGATGAGGACGTTTCTGCACCCCTGGGCGTAGACGCTTTCCAGGTACCGGTGACCGTCGTTATT
>CADBQT010000013.1 GCA_902796875.1 uncultured Eubacteriales bacterium | reverse complement strand
CCGTCCACCGGGACCTCGGCCCCTTCGTTGAGTTTCCACAGTTCCAGCACGGCGTGGGAGTTGGTCCAGGCGGTCTCCACGGAGAGGGTGCGGACCAGCTGATCCTCACTGGCGGTGAAGATATTGGAATACCACGTTTCATCGTCCATGTCTATCGTATTCACATTCAGGGGCGGCAGGAAATCGTACTGATTGATGTACATTCCCTCCCGATCCCCGTCCTGGTTGCCCATAAGGAACTCATAGGTGCTCGCCCGGGTAAGGCTCATGTCGTAGTAAGACAGATAGAAGTATCCGGTGTGCCTGCCGTTTTCGACGATGCCCCAGTCACCATATCCTTCATTGGGGAAGCCCTGTCCTTCGGCTCCCCAGCTGTTCTTCACGATCCAGGCTCCCCCTTTCGGCGGAGCTTTGTTCACGCCTTTTTCCGTGACGCCCTGATTGAAATTCTCCACGCCCCAGTTATCGTCCCATCCGACGATACAGACATCGTGGTTGACATCCACCTTCTTATCTCCGCCCGATTCGTCGTAGGTATAATGGGACCAGGTGTTCTGGTTCAGGAACCTGGCCTCGCCCTGATCGTTGGGCATGGAGGTGTCCGCACAGAAGTCGATCTGGACCGCTCTTCCCGCCATCAGTTCAGATTTGATGGCCTCGGTTCCTTCCGGGTTGTAGGAATAGCTGCCGTCCTCACCCTCCTCGGCCGATGCGGGCAGGATGGCGCTGTCCTCCAGTTCGACGTCCAGCATGAACCGGTCTGCCTCGCTCACATCCCAGGTATAGGCTTCCCTGGTCGCCTCCCCGGATTCGCTGGCGGTCATCACGCCGTTTTTATCGAAGATGGGGCCGTCCGCATAGGACAGGAGATGGCCGCCGGAGATGAGATCACCGGTCGCCTTTTCCCGGAGGGCGCCTTCGGCGACGATATCGCCGTCCTTATCCAGCTGGTTGAAAAAATAGTAGGGAGGATCGGTGAGATCCTTCAGGGTCTGCCCCGGCTTGAGTATGCCGATGGGAAAATCCCGGTTATCGATGGCAATGTTCTCTTCATTCTTATAGGGGGCCGCCGACTCTGCTACGGGGCCGATCCCGGCCGCCATCAGGGTCGTGGCCAGGAAAGGCGATCCACCCGTATTCATGGGATGGCCCAGAGGGTTATCGTCAGCGATGAGGGGATACTGTCCCTCCCCTGCCTGGGAGGCATAGTCGCTCTCCCCATCGGTGGACTTCATGATCGCCGCTGATGGAAGAGGCGTGGAACCGAACCAGGCCATGTGCCGTTCGGAAAGGTCCAGCCCCGTGCTCTTATAGGTCTGTCCCAGTTCGGACAGGATGCTGCTCTCCACCGCCGAAAGGGCGCCGAAGGACCAGCAGGATCCCCAGGGGTTCTGCAGCTTTACCGGAGTGATCACGCCCTTGTCCCGCAGGTCGTACCTATCCGGGTAGGCGCTGTTCAGGGAGATCACCGGATCTGCCCCTTCATTCACTCCGTCATCGATCAGAGAGGATATATTCCCGGTATTCTCGTACCTCTTGAGGCTTTCCTTCTCCTTTTGCTTCAGGGCGTCCCCTACGGGCGATGCCCAGGCAAAGGATGCCGTTCCCAGAAACACAATCAGGCCTATCAGAAGACAGACCACCAATGCAGGTCTATGTTTCTTCCTCCCCCTCATGCCTTTCTCCTTCTTCTCATTCCCCATTAACGATTTCTTTTGCGCTCAGGCGGTCATCCCAGCACCGCCGCGACGATCAGATCCCCGCACTTCTTCGTTCCCACGGGGGTCTCATCTTCTTTCGCGATGTCCGCCGTCCGGTATCCGTCCGCCAGGACCTTCTGAACGGCGTTTTCTATGGCATCGGCCTCCGCCAGAAGACCGAAGGTGTACCGCAGCATCATGGCTGCGGAAAGGATCGTTGCCATGGGATTGGCCAGATCCAGGCCGGCGATGTCCGGCGCAGATCCATGGACCGGCTCATACATGCCGAAGTTCCCCGTGGCCAGGCTGGCCGAGGGAAGCATGCCGATGGATCCGGTGACCTGGCTTGCTTCATCAGAAAGGATGTCCCCGAAGATGTTGCTGGTCACGATGACGTCGAACTGCTTGGGCTGGCGCACCAGCTGCATGGCCGCGTTATCCACGTAGAAGTGATTCAGTTCCACTTCCGGATAGTCAGCGGCGACTTCTTCCACCACCCGGCGCCACAGACGGGAACTCTCCAGGACGTTGGCCTTGTCCACGCTGGTCAGCTTCTTCTGCCGCTTCATGGCCATGTCGAAGGCCACCCGGGCGATCCGCCGGACCTCCATCTCCGAATACTGTTCCACATCGTAGGCGGCCACTCCGTTCTCCGTCTCGATGATGTCTTTCTTTCCAAAGTAGATGCCGCCGGTCAGTTCCCGGACCACGACGATATCCAGACCGCCGGACACCAGCTCCGGCTTCAGCGGACAGGCGTCCGCCAGCTCATCGAAGAGCATGGCCGGGCGAAGGTTAGCGAAAAGGCCAAGCTGTCCCCGCAGCCCCAAAAGGGCCATCTCCGGACGTTCGCTTCCCGGCAGGTGATCCCATGCCGGTCCGCCCACGGCCCCCAGAAGGACAGCATCGCTTTCTTTACAGATGCGCACCGTCTCCTCCGGCAGGCACTCACCCTTTTCGTCGATGGCGCAGCCCCCGGCCAGGACCTCGGTGTAGTTGAATTCATGGCCGTACTTCTCGCCAATGGCGTCCAGCACTTTGCAGGTTTCCCGGATCACTTCCGGGCCAATACCATCTCCGGGGATCAATGCGATGTTGTACTTCATCTTTGTCTGTCTCCTTTGTGTCACGTTTATCTCCGTCAGCACTCCGCCGATGCAAAGTCGATACCTGATCGACTATTTGGTCAGGCTGTTCACCAGTCCCCCTGCCGCCATGATCTCCTGGATGAATTCCGGGAAGGGCTGGGCCTGGAAGGTCTCTCCCGTCGTTTCGTTGGTGATGACCCCTGTATCGAAGTCCACCGACACCTCATCTCCCCTGTCGATCTTCTCGCAGGCTTCCGGGCACTCCAGGATCGGAAGGCCGATGTTGATGGCGTTGCGGTAGAAGATCCGGGCAAAGGTCCTGGCGATGACACAGTCGATGCCGCTCTCCTTGATGACCATGGGAGCATGCTCCCGGGAGGATCCGCAGCCGAAGTTCTCTCCGCCTACCATGATGTCTCCCTTGTGGACTTCCTTCACGAATTTCGTATCGATATCTTCCATACAGTGGGTGGCCAGTTCCGCCCGATCGGCGATGTTCAGGTATCTGGCCGGGATGATGACATCCGTATCCACGTTATCTCCATATTTAAAAACTGATCCTTTAGCTTTCATCGTTTCATCCTTTCTCTACAGTTCATCCGGACCGGCGATCCTGCCGACCACCGCTGACGCCGCCGCTACCGCCGGGCTGGCCAGGTAGACCTCCGACTTCACGTGACCCATCCGGCCGACGAAATTCCGGTTGGTGGTGGCTACGCACCGCTCACCCTCGGCCAGGATGCCCATGTGTCCGCCAAGACAGGGCCCGCAGGTGGGCGTGGAAACCACGCATCCTGCGTCAATGAAGATATCCATGTATCCGCTGTGGATGCATTCCTTATAGACTTCCTGGGTCGCCGGGATGATGATGGCCCGCACGTCCCGATGGACCTGCCGTCCCTGGAGGATCTTGGCCGCCATGGCCATGTCTTCGATCCGTCCGTTGGTGCAGGAGCCGATGACCACCTGCTGGATGGGCACATCGCCCACTTCGTCGATGGTCTTCGTGTTTTCCGGAAGATGGGGGAAGGACACCGTCGGCTTCAGGGCCGAAAGATCCACGGTATACTCGGCTGCATACTCCGCGTCCTCATCCGCCGCAAAGACGGTCCATTCACCGTCCACTCTTCCCTTCATGTATTCCTCGGTGATCCCGTCCACGGGGAAGATCCCGTTCTTGCCGCCGGCCTCGATGGCCATGTTGGCGATGCACAGACGGTCTTCCATGGTAAGGGATGCTACGCCTTCTCCGGTGAATTCCATGGACTTGTACAGGGCGCCGTCCACGCCGATCATGCCGATGATGTGGAGGATCACGTCCTTACCGGTGACGTTTTCGCCCAGTTTTCCCGTCAGGTTGAGCTTCAGGGCCTCGGGGACTTTGAACCAGGCCTGACCCGTGGCCATGCCTACGGCCATATCCGTGCTCCCGACTCCGGTGGAGAATGCTCCCAGCGCTCCATAGGTACAGGTGTGGGAGTCCGCTCCGATGATGCAGTCACCGGCCTTCACGATCCCCTGCTCCGGCAGAAGGGCGTGCTCGATGCCCATCCGGCCCACGTCGTAGAAATGCTCCACGTCGAAGCGGCGGGCAAAGGTCCGGCACTGTGCGCACTGCTCCGCCGACTTGATGTCCTTGTTGGGGGTGAAGTGGTCCATGACCAGGGAGATCTTCTCCCGGTCGAACACACCGTCGAATCCGGCCTTTTCGAACTCCCGGATAGCTACCGGGGTGGTGATGTCGTTACCCAGCACCATGTCCAGATCCGCCCGGATCAGCTGACCCGCCTTCACTTCATCCAGTCCGGCGTGAGCGGCCAGGATCTTCTGCGTCATCGTCATTCCCATAAATCTGTCTCCTTTTTCTCTATCCTTATTCCACAAAGTGGTCTTTTTTGTTCATCCGGTTCAGGGCGCTGACCAGGGCGTTTACCGAGGCCAGAATGATGTCCTCGTGGGTGCCCACGCCCCAGAAGGGCGTCCCCTCGCTGTCCTCGATGCAGACGTAAGCCGCCGCCTTGGAGTGGGACTCGGAGGACAGGGAGTGTTCCGAATAGGTGATGAACTTGTAGTCGAAGGTATAGGGGGACATCTTCAGCGCATTGCTGATGGCGTCCAGACGTCCGTTGCCCAGGGCTTCGAACTCGTATTCCTTGTCGGCGATCCGCACCTTGATCTGAGCGATCATACCGTCGTTGGACTTGTAGTCGGAAGCCTTCTCGAAGGTGGCATCGGTGATGTCGATGGGATCGAACACGTTGATGTACTCCTTGGCAAAGGACTTGTAGACCTCCACCGGGGAAAGCTCCTTGTGGGCCTTGTCGGAGATGTCCTTGACCATGTAGCCGATCTCCTCCCGCATGGCCGGAGGCACCAGATAGCCGAAGTTCTGCTCCAGGATGTAGGCGACGCCGCCCTTGCCCGACTGGCTGTTGATACGGATGACGTCCGCCTCGTATTCTCTTCCCACGTCCTGAGGATCCAAAGGCAGGTAAGGCACGGTCCACCTTCCCGGGTCGTTGTCGATCCGGTACTTCATCCCCTTGGCGATGGCATCCTGGTGG
>CADBQT010000012.1 GCA_902796875.1 uncultured Eubacteriales bacterium | reverse complement strand
TAACAGATGATTTTTCTCTGGAGAGTCCCGGACTGACGGGCGCCGAAGGTGTACGCCGCGCGCAAAGGCAATAGCCGCGCAGTGGTAATCTCTCAGGCAAAAGGACAGAGCGAACAATATTCGATTTGTGTACTCTCCAGACAGTCGTTCATAGCAATATGATCGGCTTTTGTCATTATTATCATTATTTTTATTATTCCAAAGGAGAGTGTATATGGTTACTCAATTTCTCGACAAAGTCGATGGGATCGTCTGGGGAGTACCGCTTATCGTCCTGATCATGGGCGCAGGCATCCTGCTGACGGTCCGTCTGAAAGTCTTGCAGTTCCGCAAACTGGGCAAAGCCCTGAAGTACATGGTCCACAACGAAGAGGGAGGCTCCGGAGAAGTCACCAGTTTCGGTGCTCTGGCCACGGCCCTGTCGGCGACCATCGGTACCGGTAACATCGTCGGCGTGGCCACGGCCGTTGTCGCCGGAGGTCCCGGTGCGCTGTTCTGGATGATCATCGCTGCCTGCTTCGGAATGGCGACCAAGTACGCGGAAGGCCTTCTGGCCATCAAGTACAGAATCAAAAAGGAAGACGGCTCCTATCTGGGCGGTCCCTTCTACTACATCGAAAAAGGCATGAAGGAAAGGACCGGCCACAACTGGAAGTGGCTGGGTAAGCTGTTCGCCCTCTTCGGCTGCCTGGCCGGAGCCCTGGGCATCGGCACCATCACCCAGGTCAACGGTATCGCCAACGCGGCCAAGTCCTTCTTCGATCCCGAAGGTATCCACACGGTCAGCCTCTTTGGCGGTGACTACTCCATCGCCGTGGTCATCACGGCTGTGGTCGTTGCCGTTCTGGCCGCCCTGGTCATCATCGGCGGCATCAAGCGGATCGCCTCCGTTACGACCGTCGTCGTACCGTTCATGGCCATCGCCTACGTGATCGTATGCCTTTGCATTATCCTGTTCCACATCACGGAAGTTCCTCATGCCATCGGACAGATCGTCGTGGCGGCCTTCAGCCCCTCTGCGGTCACCGGCGGTGTAGTGGGAACCATGTTCATCGCCCTCCAGAAGGGCGTCGCCAGAGGCATCTTCTCCAACGAAGCGGGCCTCGGTTCTGCGCCTATCGCGGCGGCGGCGGCACAGACCAATGAGTGTGTCCGTCAGGGTCTGGTCACCATGACCGGTACCTTCATCGATACCATCTGCATCTGCTCCATGACGGGGCTGACCCTGATGGTCTCCGGCGCATATGAGACGGCCAACCAGATGAACCTGGCTGCCGGTATGGCCAACGGAGCGGATCCGGTGGTGGACGGCGCGGCCCTGACTCAGATGGCCTTCGGCATGGGCCTTCCCTGGTCCAGCGCAGCCGGCGCATTCGTCGTCATGACGGCACTGGCCTTCTTCGCCTTTACCACCATCCTCGGCTGGGACTACTACGCGGAGCGGTGCTTCGATTACCTGACCAACGGCAACAAAGCCGCCGTTCAGGTCTATCGCTGGATCTACATCCTGGCGGTGCTCATCGGACCGTTCCTGACCCTGAGCCAGGTATGGACCATCGCCGACATCTTCAACGCGCTGATGGCGGCGCCGAACCTGGTGGCTCTCGTCGTGCTAAGCGGCGTCATCGCCATGGAGACGAAGGACTTCTTCCGTCGTCTGGATTCAGGCGAATATCAGGAGAACCTGAGCTTCCACGTGAGAAACTGATCCTTACGATCGGCACAGAGGTGGCTTCTGCATCTGCAGGAGCCCCTCTTTTTTTGTGGAGGTCTTGGCAAAGACCACAAGATGTAGTACAATCGGATTGTTTGAAGAAGAATTTAGTGTTGCGGCCAAGGCCGCGAAACAGGAGGTCACCAGATGAAATGCCCCTATTGTGAAAACGAGGACAGCAAAGTCATCGATTCCCGGCATACAGAGGACGGTAAGGCGATCCGCCGCAGGAGAGAATGCGAATCCTGCGGGAGACGGTTCACTACCTACGAGAAGGTGGAGGAGATGATCCTGATGGTCGTCAAGAAGGACGGCAGCCGGCAGGCCTTCGACCGGAACAAACTTCTCAACGGCATCATCCGCGCCTGCGAGAAGCGGCCGGTATCCGTCACCGACATGGAGAGGATCGTCAACGACATCGAACGCGGCCTCAACAATATGATGGAAAAGGAAGTGGAGAGCGCCTTCATCGGCGAGCTGGTCATGGAGCAGCTGCGGGATCTGGACGAGGTGGCCTACGTGCGGTTTGCCTCCGTCTACCGTCAGTTCACCGACGTGAACACCTTCGTCCAGGAGGTGGAGCGCCTTCTGACCACGAAGAAAAAAGACTGATCGACTGCAGACGAGGAATACAGGAAGACGAGAATGGAAAAGATCTATCGCATCGCCATCGACGGGCCCAGCGGCGCCGGCAAGAGCACCATCGCCAAGGCCGTGGCGAAAGAACTGGATATCGACTACATCGACACGGGAGCCATGTACCGTGCCATCGGATACAAGGTATGGACGGAGAAGATCGACCCGGCAAGTGAAGCGGCGGTCAAGGAGATGCTGGACCGGACGGACATCGATTTCGTCGGCGGGAGCATCCTTTTGGACGGCGTGGACGTGGGGGACAAGATTCGCACTCCGGAGATGTCCCGGATGGCTTCGGTCTGTTCCGCCATCCCGGCGGTACGGGAAAAGCTGGTGGAGATCCAGCGGGGCATGGCGGCCCGAAAAAGCGTGATCATGGACGGCCGGGACATCGGCACCAACGTCCTGAAGGATGCGGAGGTGAAGATCTACCTGACCGCTTCGGCAGAAGAGCGGGCGGATCGCCGGTTCCGGGAACTTCAGGAAAAGGGGGAGACCCAGACTTATGAAGAGGTCCTGGAGGACATTCGCCAGCGGGATCATCAGGACATGACCCGGAAGCTGAATCCTCTCCAAAAGGCAGAGGATGCGGTGGAACTGGACACCACGGGGATGACCATCGATGAGGTGGTGGCCCGGGTGAAGGAGATCGCATTTGGAAAATAATCCCATTTCCCGTTGACGGAAACTGGAAAATAATGTAAAATACGCCCAGGAGCGGCAGAAGCTGTTCCGGGCGTTTTTGTATCTTCTGATTCGGGTATTGGGAGGATCGAATATGGATGTAAAAGAGCTGCCGGACTGGGAAAAACCCAGGGAAAAACTGCTGAGGGAAGGAAAGGAGAAGCTGTCCACGGCGGAGATTTTGGCCGTGCTTTTGCGCACGGGGACCCGGGACCGGTCCGTCATGGATCTGGCTGGAGAGATTTTGGCCAGGGATCCGTCGGGGGTGCGCTTTTTGGCGGACTGCGCGCCGGAGGAACTGAAATCCATCCGGGGCATGGGGGACGCCAAGGTCTGCGAACTTCTGGCGGCGGTGGAACTGGGCCGGCGGATCGCCAACAGCAGGCCCAAGAAGATCGGCAGGATCCGCGGGTCGGCGGACGTGGCGGATCTGTTCATGGAAAGGCTTCGCTACAGGAAAAAAGAACACTTCTTCTGCGTACTGGTGGATGCCAGGGGGGACATCATCGAGGAGACGGAAGTCTCGGTGGGGGATCTCTTTTCCTCCGGGGCGGCGCCCAGGGAAGTTTTCTCCCAGGCCATCCGGCGAAGCGCATGCTCCGTGATCTTCCTCCACAATCACCCGTCCGGGGATCCTCACCCCAGCGATCAGGACCTTAAAACCACGCGAAGACTGGCCGAGGCAGGAGAGCTTCTGGGCATTCCCGTTCTAGATCATGTGATCATCGGTGATGGGGCGTTTCTGAGTATGAAAGCGGAAAAGATGTTCTGAAAGGACCGATGGCCTGAACGACCTGCCGGACTAGTCCTGAATGATGCGGCCGGTGATGGCCAGGAAGTTTCTGGCCGTGTCCGTCTCCGTCTTGCAGACAGCGGGGGTGCCACGGCTGGTGGAGATCCGGATGTCCCGGTTCAGCTGGATGATGCCCACTACCGGAGTTCCGGTGCTGTTGATGATGGACTCCACGTCGGGAAGGATCCCGGCGCTGACCAGCTCCAGGTCCACTTTGTTGATGACCATGCAGATGTCCCGGAGTCCGCAGTCGCCCAGGATGGAGGCTACCGTGTCTCCGTCTCTTAAGGCGGCGATCTCCGGCTCGGTGACGATCACCCCGGTATCCGCTGCCTTTGCGGCGGCGGTGAGCAGATCCCCGGCCCCGGCTCCCGTATCGATGATGATGTAGTCGAAGTACTTTCTCAGGAGCTCGCAGAGGGCGGACATGTGCTGGTCGGTGATCTTGCCGTCGTGGCTTCTGGGGGATGCGGCCATGAAATAGAGGGAGTCGAATCCCTGGACCTTGAGAAGGGCCTTGCTCAGGCGGCACATTCCCGTCATCACGTCCATGATATTGAAGACCACACGATTCTCCATGCCGAGATAGAGGTCCATATTCCGCATGCCAAGATCCAGGTCGATCAGTGCGACCCGTCTTCCTCTCTGGGCTAAAGTTGCGCCCAGATTCACGGAGAACATGGTTTTACCCGTGCCCCCTTTTCCCGATGTGACCAAAATAACTTTGCCCATGGATCGAAATCGTTGCTTCAGAAAAAAACGTCCATCACTTATTTTGCCCACATTTTTCGTTCCCGTCAAGGGTCTATTACAGGCTGGCGTGAAAATGCATCGCGGCGTGGTGACAGATCAGCGCATCCGTGGCCTTTGCAGGATGTCGTTTCAGCGGAAATCCAGGTCTAGAGGGATTTTTCGCTGAAACATATTCTGTTGGCGACAGCATCCATGCCATTCTCTCCCGGATTTCAGCGGAAATCTGGTCCAGCGAGATTTTTCGCTGAAACATGTTCTGTTGGCGACAGCATCCATGCCATTCTCTCCCGGATTTCAGCGGAAACTTCCGTTTGAATGGCATTTGTCGCTGAAAAAAAAGGAGAGGGGGCCAGGTGAGGTCGTCCTTCGGGGCGAGCTTCAGCGAATAATCCGGGATTTCGACTTCTTCCGCTGAAAGGACGGGGCGGCAGGTTTGCCGGGGTAAGGAGAAAAAGATATGATCAGTCCCAAAACCCGCCGAAACCCCTTGCATTTGCTTATTCTTTGCAGTATACTGTCAAGCGGTGTCGACTTTTTTCGACGCCTCATCAATTTACACACGGCAGTTGATGGAGGCCGGTGCCTTAACGGCGGCATGACCGCTGTCGCGCAGGGAGTGCGTGCACGAGGCTGCTTCCAGGGAGACTGCGGTGGAAGTACGAAAAACCGAAAGGAGAAATCATGTCAGTAATTTCAATGAAGCAGCTGCTGGAAGCAGGCGTCCACTTCGGACATCAGACGCGCAGATGGAACCCGAAAATGGCCCCCTACATCTTTACGGAGAGAAACGGGATCTACATCATCGATCTGCAGAAGACGGTCAAGAAGATCGACGAAGCCTATGAGTTCGTT
>CADBQT010000011.1 GCA_902796875.1 uncultured Eubacteriales bacterium | reverse complement strand
GCAGACAAAGTCTCTCGGAGTGATCTCGCTGTCGCCGACCTTGATCTTGGTTCTCTTGTCGGCAAGGCCGTACTCGTGAAGGACAAGCAACTTGGCCCGGAAGTCCGCGGGAACGCCGTACTTGAACGTTACTCTGTTGCAGTCGATCTCTCTGGGTACCAGCAGGACCTCTTCGTGCTCCACGTTGACGACTTCCACATCGCCGATGCCGCCGGGGAAGTTAAAGATCTCCGGCTCGGAGAACTGCTCGGTGCAGAACCAGTGGCCTTCGGGGAACTCATCGTTCTTTTCCCAGATCACCGGGGGCTGCAGGCACTCTTCGATGGTGGTCCATACGGAGAATCCGAAGTCGGAATCCGTGTTGCCATAGTTGTCGCCGTCACGGACGTCCACTCTGTCGATCTTGTCGAAGAGGTGCTTGTCCGCATACTTGGCGAATACGTCCGCCATGCCGGGCTCCACGCCGGAACCGCAGATGGCGATGTTGCCGGAAGCTTCCCATTCCTTCTGCTTGGCGAACTGATAGTCGCCCAGTTTGATGTGTGCCAGCTCGTAGGGCTTTTCCGGATGCTCCGTGCCCAGCGTCATGGCGCAGTCCAGATAACCGATGCCGATCTCCAGACAGGTGTCGAAGATGGTCTCGTTCATTCTGGGATCGCAGGCGTTCATGGCGAAGTCGATATCGTGCTCTTTGGCGACAGCCTTGATGCTGTCCGCGCTCATGGCGTCGATCTGTGCCGGGACGAACTTGCCCCCGCCGCAGATCTCGTTGGCAACTTTCTTGGCTCTCTCTTCATCGTAGTCGGCAACGACGACCTTTTCGGCCCAGTCACCGTCTGCTCCGGCTCTCTCGATGATCTTTGCCGCGGACGTTCCGACTCCGCCTGCTCCGATGATTAATAACTTCATTACTATTACCTCCATACTGTCATTGTTACTAAACAATTACTTACGAATATTCTGTCTATTCTAATAGTAGACGTTTCATTCGGGAAATTCAACAACCCGTTTGTGGCATTCCCGTATTTATTTGCTGTCTGGCTTGGTGTCTTTTTTGGTGTCGATAAGGATCAGCTCCGCGCCCAGCCCCCGGAACAGGGCTCTTATACTGAGGGCATCGGAACAGGTAAAGACCTCGGAGGATACCATGGCCTCCGCGGAAAGTCTGCGGATCAGATGATCTCTCCGGTCGCTGTCCTTCTCCGGAGAGAGGGACTGTTCGATCCGCCGGATCACCGTGTCGTTTTCCAGGCGCCAGCGGAGGACCTGGAATTCCCCGTCGAATCCGTTGCACCGGATCAGGAACTCTCCCTCCTCGTCGTAGTGGCGGGCCACCTTCAGCAGCTCTTCGGGCCGCTCGATCTTCTTCAGGACCTTGGCCACGTTCTCGCTCAGGTTATACAGAAGGATGCTGATGCTGTCCAGGGGACCGGGGAACCGGCAGCGGGTGGTGATCAGATAGTTGTTTCCCGCTGCGATGATGTTCTCTCCCATCTCCGTAAGTTTCGCAAAGGGCAATGCCAGGACCTGGTTCGCCTCCCTGGTCATGACTTTCTCCAGGGGAACCTCTCCTTTATATACCTCCGCGTAATCGTCATAGATGTCCACGTCCACGATGGTGGGCCGGCTCTTCAGCTTGTCCACGTAGTCGGCGTAGACTCCCTTGACCTGCTGTCGGATGGCGTCCTCGATCTCCTCGGGAAGGCAGGGAGTGTAGCGGGCCTCGATCTCCCGGCTGAAGATCTTGCCGATGTACTTCTCCCGATATTCCAGGGGATGCATCCCGAACCAGTGAACGAAGTGCTTGATGTAGTAGCGGACTGCGGAGAATCCCGTCTCCTCGGCGATGGTCCCGATCTTCTTGTTGGTCCCAAGGAGGAGCTTCTCCGATTCCTCCACTCGGATATAGCTGAGGAGATCCTGGAAGCTCAGACCCGTCGCCTCCTTGATGATGTGGGAAAGATAGTAGATGCTCAGGTGCTCCCTCTCGGCGATCTCGTTCAAGGTCAGCTTCCGGTTGTAGTTGTCGTACATGTAGTCGGTGATCCGGTTCAGACGTCCGGCCAGGACTTTATTGCCTTTGTTCTTGGTCTCGTTCCGGAACCGGCCGTCGTCCATGACGAAATACTGGAAGTCGGACATGAGGCTGGCGATGAGATTGTGGACGCTCTCGATGACCTTATGCTCGTAGCCGTAGCCCTTCTGGATGACCTCCATCATGATCCGGGCCAGGATATTTCTCAGCACATCCAGGCTGTCCCCTTCGTCCTCCAGGTCCGTGACGAAAAAGCAGTTCTTCAGGCTGTCGTAGTAGCGGGAAAAATAGGTCAGGTCCATCTGGAGCATCATGACCATATTGTCTTCCCCCGTATTTTCGTAGCTGTGCATTTCCCGGTCGTTGAAGATGTAGATGTCCCCCTGACGGAGGGTGTAGGTGTAGTAACCGTTCCTCATGCGGATCGAGCCATCCAGAACGTACACCACCTCCAGATCATCGTGAAAGTGGATCGGATACTCATCGATGTTGGCAACAACAACATTCACCGGCAGGCCTTCACGGTAGATGATTTTTTCTTTCAACATTTTTTTAATCCCTCGTTTTTCGTTCAGTTTTTGAGGGATTATGTAAACTTTCCCTCTACTTTCGATTCCGGGCTTTCAACAATCGGGTTTTCCCAAAATCATCGGCTTTTTTGGAGTTATCCACAGATTTTTTTAAATTGTATACAATTTTATCCCAAAGTGATTGTGGATAACCAAATATTTACTATTGTTGAAATTTCAACGTTAATCCTTGTCAAGTGTTATTTTTTGGTTACAGTTGTCCACAGGTTTTTTTCGACCTGTCTTAAAATGTGGTCAAATGGGGAAAAATGCGGATTTTTAGCCCTTTTTCCGGGATTTGCCAGTTATTTCCAACGCTGGATCCGAACAAGACGGGACTTATGACGATAAAAAAATTATCCCGCTGTTCTCATTCCGCAAACTAGTTACCCCGCGGGACTATTATATACCCTTACCCGTCGTTTCAACAACCTTTTATTGACTTTTTTGTTGCCAAAGGATAGACTTTTATCAATCAATTTGCGGATTATCCGGAAAGGAGCGCCGTTATGGCAGAAAAACCCACAAAATTGTACCAAGCGGATGTCTACATGAAAGAGTGGGATGCTCGGGTCATCCAGACCATTCCCGTCGGTTCCGATGGATCATCCATCCAGGTCATTTTGGACCGGACTGCCTTCTTTCCCGAAGGAGGCGGCCAGAGCTGTGACACCGGATTCATGAACGGCTTCCGCGTTGTCGATGTCCAGGAAGCGGGGGAGGCGATTGTCCATACCCTTACCGCAGACGCGACCGGAGATTCCGGAAGCGATGCCTCCCCCGATTTTCTGAAAATCGGGGACACGGTCCACTGCACACTGGACTGGGACCGCCGGTTCGACAACATGCAGCGCCACTGCGGCGAGCACATTCTCTCCGGTATCTTCTACGCCCGGTGCGGCGGAGTCAACCGGGGCTTCCACATGGGTGCAGACTATATGACCATCGATATCTCCCTGGAGGAGGATCCC
Organism: uncultured Eubacteriales bacterium; assembly: GCA_902796875.1. Lineage (GTDB taxonomy): Bacteria > Bacillota > Clostridia > Peptostreptococcales > Anaerovoracaceae > Lentihominibacter. The sequence continues at coordinate 3,741 of CADBQT010000011.1, read as the reverse complement.
ACGGATCCGGATACCCCACGGCCGGAGGCCATCGACATGGATCTGGCCCTGGAGTGTGAAGCCCGGGCCAACCAGGTGGTCTGGTCCGATGCTCCCGTCACCGTCTTCCGTTTCGATGAACGGGATCAGGTGTCCGGGCTGCCCCTCCGCAAGGCCCTTGCCTTCGACGAGGATATCTCCATCGTCTGCGTCGGTTCTCCGGAGAACGCCTCCGACTGTGTGGCCTGTTGCGGCACCCACCCCGCCTCCGCGGGACAGGTGGGCCTGATCAAGATCTACAAGGTGGAAAACTACAAGGGCATGTTCCGCATCTACTTCGAAGCCGGAGCACGCGCCCTGTCTGACTACGACCGGAAGCATGATCTGCTGTCTGCCCTGGCAAATGACCACTCATCGTCTATCGACGATCTTCCCGACGTGATCCGGGCCCAGGAAAACCAGATCGCCGAACTGAAAAATGAGCTCCACCAGCTGAAGGCTTCGCTCATCGATCGGGAGTGCGCCGCTCTGGACAGCCTGCTTGCCGACTGCAGCGAACCACTCTTAAGATATTCTCTCCGGGACTTCTCCCTGGACGACGTGTTTACCCTGGCCAAACGTTACATGGGCAAGCCGGGGCCTTTGCTCCTCCTCTACGCCCCCAGGCAGACCTCCTACATCCTGGTCTCCGGCGGCGAGCCGAAGTGCGGCGCCCTCGTTCGGGAGTACGCATCCTTCTACAAAGGCAAAGGCGGCGGCAACGATGTTTCCGCCCGGTCCATCTTCACCTCCGAGGAAGACGCCCTCCTCTTCGCCGACCTTTTGGCCAAGCACCTGAAGTGATCCGTCCTCAGTCGGACGACGATCCCCTTCTGACCAGACCCATGGACACGGCGGCCCGCTCGGCCTCCGCACGGTTTTTTGCGCCCAGTTTGGCGTAGATATTTCGGTTGTGTTTCTTCAGACCGCTGTAGGAGATGCCGCAGGTCTCACAGATCTTATCCATGGATTCTCCAGCGCAGAGCATCCCCAGGATCTCCTCCTCCCGGGGAGTCAACTGGGGCCGCTCACGGGACGCCCGCTTCATGAAATCGGGATAGGCCAGAGCGATCTCCCGGCAACGGCTCTTCACCTCTTTCAGGAATTTTTCCGGGACCTGACTCGTCTCCATCTCGTTGAGCAAAGGCATCAGCGCCCCGCCCTTCATGGCCGCCACCTGAACGTAATGATATTCCTCGGCGGTGCTCAAAGCGTCCGCAAGGATCTGGCTCCAGTCGGAATGGCCCTGCCGGTAGGCGATGATCCCGTTTAAGATGCCGTTTTCGATCCGGGAGTAGGTCCGCCGGTACTCCCGATAGTACCAGTCCATATAGGACGCCAGGTTCATGGCCTCCGGGAGGCTGTCGATGGCGATCAGACACTGGAGCCGGATCTGGTAGATGTACCGGTCCAGGATGGAAAAGTTGTGGTGGACATCCGGAGTCTCCCCGATCCACTTCATGACCTTGTCCTGATCCGATTCATAAAGGGCGATCAGGGCATCCGTCGCCTTGATGTTGGGGATCAGCTGGGTATCGTCTTCCCTTTCCACCCGCTCTCTGAACTGTTCCAGACAGTCTCTGGCCAGCTGAAGATTCCCCTGGGCCAGATTCTGGCGGATGACCACGCCGTAGCCGGCGAAACAGATCTCCGAGCTTCCCGTATTTGCCGCCTCTGCGATCCCCCGGTTGGCCAGGCGGATGACCTCGTGGGGCTCCATGGTGCCGCACTCGAAACCTACCTCGGCGACCCCCACATCCACCAGACCTTTCCCGTGGCGTCCCAGGATCTTCTCCAGAATAGAGCCCATGAAGTAGGCGATCTGGTCCGCGTTACGGACCCAGCCGCTGTAATCCAGGCCACCGTTGATGAGGGAGGGGATGTTGTCCGTGACCGAAAACTCGGGCAGTTCCATTCCCGTAGTCGTCATCAGGGTGACGGCGCTCTTCATGTTTCCGATCATCCCCTTCCCCGCTCTGTGAGGCAGGCCGATGTCCAGGTAACTGAGCAGCGCCTTGGCTTCCTTTCTCTTCTCCGGCGGGTAGTTCACGTTCTTTTCGTACTGCTCCAATTCCCGATACCACTGTTCCGATTCCTCCGGCTTCATGGTCATGGACTTGAGCAGGCTCTCGCCGGCGATCAGGGAGGGATCCTGAAGGATCATCTCCTCCGGCAGGTTCTCGTAGTGTTTTCTTAAGGCGTGGTACTGACCGATCCCCGGATGGCTGTGGGAGTTCTTGACCAGCAGATCCAGGATCTTCTGGGAATCCCCCACCTTCTCGTAGTATTCCGCCGCCTCCGCCAGGCGGTCGTTCTTCTCGTACCAGGCGGCAATCCTCCGGTTGTTTTCGGTCCTCTGCTCGATGCTCCAAAGGAGGGCCTTCTTCCACTTGAGGAATTCCCTCACGTCATCGATGATCTCCCAGGTGTCGGGTCCGACCCTGGTGAGGAAGGAGCCTACCTTCTCACAGTAGTCGATGATGTTGTGGACGTTCTTTCCTTCGGAGAGTTCCTCGGCGATGGACGGGGAGAAGACCTCAAGCTCGCTTACGGTCATCAGAAGCTGCCGGGCTTCCTCCCGGATCTTCCTGAAAAAGACTTCCTCATAGTAATGGAACAGTTCCGTCCGGATCCTGGTGATCCGTCCCCGGTCGATGAGTTCCCCCTGGACGCAGTGACGCAGACAGAACTTCAAAGCCGGGGGATAGCCTTCCGTCATTTCCAGGAGCAGATTCGTCTCGTCCACGGAGAGAGTGATCCCCTCATCCTCGAAGAGCATGGGGATATCGTCCCGGTCCAGTTCCAGTTCCCGCCGGGTGATCTGCTCGAAATTCACGTCCATGGCCACCGGCTCCAGCCAGCCGGGGAATTTTCCCCTTCCCACCAGAATGATCTGCCGGCTGTTGTCCCGGATCAGCTGACGGACGTATTCTTCGCTCTCCGGATCGTCGATCCAGGTGACGCCGTCCACCACGACCACCCCCTGGCGGATCCGGTCGATGTCGGGCATCTTGTTCAGCGCCCCGCTTTCTCCGGACAGGAGCAGATACCGCCGATTTCGGAAGTAGTACTCCACCAGGGCCGTCTTGCCCCATCCGGCGTGAGCCAGAATGATCGCCGGGCGGAACTCCTCCTCCGCCAGTTTCATCCGCCTCAGGGCTTCCCGTTTTTTGATGTACCCCATAGCCTTACCGCCTTCTCTGCCCCTTCATCACTTCATCGTACAAAAATGTTATAACAGCAAAGGCCTGTACGTCAAGAAAAATCAAAAAAAGTAAGCGGGCAGATCCAGGGGAGGGATCTGCCCGCTACCGGTTATAGAGGGACTGATGATCGTCCGGCCATGTTAACGGACTTTATCAGCAGACCGCTTACGATACGCCACCGTCGCTCCTCCGGCCAGTGCGGCCAGCATGAGGGCGAGGTACAGAGCCAGCAGACTGTCGTCGCCGGTCCCGGCGCTGCCGTCGGATCCGTTCCCGTCTGTACCGGTGGTCTTGTCATTGTCCGGCGCAGTGTCGTCGTTCGCCGGAACAGGGGTGTTGTTGCTGGGATCGATCTTGTCGTCGTTCGGATCACCATCGATGATCATATCGTCGTCATTATCGTCCTTCTTGTTGTTGTTATTGTTGTTGTCCGGCTTGTCGTTATTGTTGTCCGGCTCGTCATTGTTATTGTTGTTATCGTTGTTGTTATCGTCGTTGTTATCATCGTTGTCGTCAT
>CADBQT010000010.1 GCA_902796875.1 uncultured Eubacteriales bacterium | reverse complement strand
GGCGGCCAGCACGCTGACCAGGGGAAGCTCCATGTCCCTGAACACGGTCTCCATGCCGGCTTCCGCCAGCAGTCCTTCCTGGATGGGACGGATCATTCTCACCGCCGCACACCACCGAAGGCCGTAGTCCATGTACTGGGCCTGGCTGTTTGAAAACATGTCCATCTGGCCTACAGAAGCCATGAAATCCTTTTCCTCCGGCACCGTCTCCCTCAGGTATTCGGTGGACAGCACCGTCAGGGAATACTCGTTTTTTCCCGGATCCAAAACGTACTGGGCGATCTGGGTATCGAAGGACACTTCCAAGTCCCCTGCGCCCTTGCACAGGAGCATGTAGAGATCCTTTTTGATCCCGTGGCCGTAAACCTTCAGGTCCTGGCCGCAGATCCAGGCAGGGAAAGCCTTAAGGGCTTCCCCGGTGATATAATAGAAGCAATCATCGGTCAGAAGGGATGCTCCCTCCACCACCGGATCGGTGACGTGGCTGTTGTCTCCGAAGATCCGGAGCACCGCCTCGCCGGCGACCTTGAGCTTGTTCAGTTCTCCCGCATGTTCGATGGTCGTTTTCTCGATCTTTTCCAGGTCGATTTCCTGGGCGGCGGGAGCACCGGAAGCTGCCGGCTGATCGGCGCTGACGTTGAGTTTCTTCAGGAAACGGTTGAATTCCAGCTTACGGTAGAGGGCGATGAGTTCGTCCATATCCCCTTCCCCGATGCGAAGATCCTCCAGGCTCTCCTTCACGGGAGCATGGGTGTCGATGGTGGCCAGGCGCTTGCTCATGAGAGCCAGGGTCTCGTTTTCCTCCACCTTCTTACGCAGGCCGTCGGGCTTGATCTCGTCCTTATGGGCGATGATCTCCTCCACGCTGCCGTACTGCCGGATCAGTTTGGTGGCCGTCTTCGCCCCCACCCCGGGGATCCCGGGGATGTTGTCGGAGGTGTCCCCGGCCAGTCCCTTGTAATCGATGAACTGCAAGGGCGTGAATCCGTAGGCCTCCTGGAAGGCCTCCCGGTCATAGATATCGAAATCGGAGACGCCCCGCTTGGTGAACACCACCCGGGTCACATCGGTGGCCAGCTGGAGCTGGTCCTTGTCGCCGGTAAAGATCACCGGTTCAAGTCCCTCTTCCTCCGCCTGCCGGGCCACGGTCCCGATGATGTCATCCGCCTCGAATCCGCCGACCTCGATGCGGGCCAGTCCCATGGCGTCCAGGATGTCCTTGAGGATGGGGATCTGCATGGCCAGTTCCGGCGGCATCTTCCGCCGTCCCGCCTTGTACTCCTCGTACTCCTCGTGACGGAAGGTGGGTCCTTTCAGATCGAAGGCCACCGCCAGATACTCCGGCTCGTAGTCCCGGCGAAGCTTTTCCAGCATGTTGAGAAAGCCGAAGATCCCGTGGGTGTAGATCCCCTCCCGGGTGATCATGGGGTTCTTCATGGCGTAGTAGGCGCGGTTGATCAGGCTGTTGCCGTCGATGATGGCGATGCGTTTCATGTTTACTCTCCAATCATGAGATCACAGATCACGTTGGAAAAGGCCACCGGATCCTCCACCGGCAGACCTTCGATGAGAAGGGCCTGACTGTAGAGCAGACCGGCATAGGTCTTCACCTTTTCCGGGTCCTTTTCCGCCAGGGTCTTCAAGGTCTCCAGGATGGGGTGAGAATCGTTGATCTCCAGCACCCGCTCCGCCTGGACCTTTTCCTCCACCGGCATGGCGTTGAGGACCTTTTCCATTTCAAGAGACAGCCCGCCCCGGGCGGTGAGGCACACGGGATGGGTCTTCAGCCGATGGGTCAGACGGACATCGGTGACTTTGCCCTCCAGGGCTTCCTTCATGATGTCCAGGACCTGCCGACTCTCCTCTTCCTGCTTTTCCGACTGGGCCTTCTCCTCTTCGGAAGACTCCAGTTCCAGATCGTCGGCGGATACGGACTTGAAGGGTTTTTCCTCGAAGGTGCCCATCATCTGCACGGCGAATTCGTCGATGTCGTCGGTCATATACAGGATCTCGTAGCCTTTGTCCTTCAGGACCTCCGTCTGGGGCATCCGGTCGATCCGCTCGATGGACTCGCCGCAGGCGTAGTAGATGGCTTTCTGGTCCTCGGGCATCCGGCTGACGTATTCCGCCAGTGTCACCATTTCCTCCTGAGCGGAGGAGTGATAGACCAGGAGATCCTGGATCTTGTCCTTATTCATCCCGTACCGCTCGTAGACCCCGTATTTCAGCTGGAGCCCGAAGTGACGGAAGAACTCCTCATAGGTCTTACGATCCTTGTTCAAAAGTTCCAGAAGCTCCTGTTTGATCTTCTTTTCCAGTCGCTGCTCGATGGCCCGAAGCTGGCGGTCGTGTTGGAGCATCTCCCGGGAAATGTTCAAGGAAAGATCCTGAGAATCCACCAGGCCCCGGACGAAGCTGAAGTGATCCGGCAAAAGATCCGGGCATTTCTCCATGATCATGACCCCGGAGGAATAGAGCTGCAGGCCCTTTTCGAAGTCCTTGGAATAGTAATCCATGGGGGCCTGTCCTGGTATGAACAGGAGGGCCGTATAGCTGACCACCCCTTCCACATCGGTGTGGATCACCTTGATGGGGTCGGTGAAGTCGTAGTATTTCTCTTTATAGAAGTTGTTGTAGTCCTCATCGGTCAGATCGCTCTTCTGCTTCTTCCACAGGGGGACCATGCTGTTCAGGACCTCCGGGTCACCTTCTTCCCCGCTTCCGGCCAGGCGGATGGGGTAGCGGATGTAGTCGGAGTATTTCTTCACCAGGGCCCGGATCTGGTAGTCCTCCAGGAACCGGCTGTAGTTTTCGTCCGACCTGTCCTCCTTGATGGTCAGGGTGATCTCCGTTCCGTTGGTCTCTTTCTCCCCTTCCTTCAGGGTGTATCCGTCGGCACCTGCCGATTCCCATACCCAGGTCTCCTCCGATCCAAAGGCACGGGAAACCACGGTCACCTTGCTGCTGACCATAAATGCGGAATAAAAGCCCACGCCGAACTGGCCGATGATGTCCACATCCCCGGCCTCGGCCATATCCATCTGGGTCTTGAAATCAAGAGAACCGCTTCTGGCGATAGTGCCCAGGTTCTTCTCCATCTCTTCCTTGGTCATGCCGATGCCGTTATCGGTGATGGTCAGGGTCCGGGCTTCTTTGTCCACCCCAAGGTCGATGGCGAAGCTCTCTCTGGAAAGGCCGGTGTTGCCGTCGGTAAGACTCCGGTAATAGAGCTTGTCGATGGCATCGCTGCCGTTGGAGATCAGTTCCCTGAGGAAGATCTCCTTATGAGTGTATATGGAGTTGATCATCAGGTCGAGAAGCCGTTTGGATTCCGCCTTGAACTTTCTTTTTGCCATGTTCTGTCCTTTTCTCTCGTCGTAATCAAAAACCCGAAGTGCCGTTGGGGAGGATAATTCACGCCCTATCGATGGATAGGTGGGTTGCCTGCTTCATGTGCCCGTGTCCCTACCATGACGTAGGTCTCACTCTCCATATAAGACTTCAGCATCCCTGGAATATAATGTAGGTTGAATTATACTTTCCCCTGGCGAACACCCCAGGCAGTTGTTGTTGATCCATCGGTTACGTTTACTGTACCTCAGCCGACCGTTTCCAGATCGACGCTGCAGTTGTGATGCACCTTCTGGACGTCGTCGTTATCCTCCAGGATATCGATCATCTTCTTCAGCTGTTTCAGATCACCGTCGGTCTTGGGCGCAGCTTCCATGGAGGGAACGTACTCCACTTCCGATTCCACGAACTCGTACCCCGCGTTGGTCAGGGCGCCGTGGACATCCGTATAGACGGAGGGCTCCGTCTGGATCTCGTAGCTGTCCTCATGAGTGATCATGTCTTCGGCTCCTGCTTCCAGAGCCACTTCCATCAGAGCATCCTCATCGATCTCGTCGGTCTTTTCGATGATGATGACCCCTTTGCGGGCAAACATATAGGACACGCACCCTTGGGATCCCAGGTTTCCGCCATGCTTGTCGAAAGTGGACCGCACCGCTGCCGTCGTCCGGTTTTTGTTGTCCGTCAGCGCTTCCACGATGACGGCAACGCCGCCGACGCCGTATCCTTCGAAACTCAGTTCTTCGTAGGTCTCTCCGCCCAGCTCACCGGAGCCTTTTTTGATGGCCCGCTTGATGTTTTCGTTGGGCATGCCGATGGCCTTGGCCTTCTCGATGGCTACCCGGAGAGTCGCGTTATAATCCGGATCTCCGCCGGCCTTGGCCGCTACGATGATCTGACGACCGTACTTGGTAAACATAGCCGCGCGCTTGGAATCCTGCGCCGCCTTTCTTCCTGCAATTGTTCCATGTCTTCCCATGAAGACACCTCCTCGCTATAGTATTTTTCTGTTTCCAGTATACACCTGCGGGGATAAAAAAACAACGGAGAAGTTGCCTGGGCAGCTTCCCCGTCGCGATGAAAAAGTTCTTCAATCTCTGTCCGGTCTTCTCCTCCTGTGGACGGCGATGACCATAACGCCCACCAGGAAGGCGGCGATCAGAGCGAGCCACAGAGCGATATGGCTGCTGTCTCCGGTGGACACATCCTTCTTTCCTGTGGGTTCATCGGATCCGGAGGGTTCCGTCGGATCGTAGGGCGGTGCCGCCGTCGTGGTGGTCGGCTCCTCCGACGTGGTGACGGGGCTCTCCGTGGTCGTAGCCGGAGTCTTCGTTGTTGTCGCAGGTTCCTCCGTCGTCGGCGGTTCCGTGGGACCTGAGGTCGGTTCCGGAGTCTTGGTGTTGGTAAACTCCGCCGTCACTACTTCATCGCTGACGATCTCTCCCGTATTTCCCTCCATTGTGGTCTCATATCCATCCTGGAGATATCCCGCTTCCGTCACTTCATATTCGACGTCCGCAGGAAGACCGGCCGCCGTCAGGCTGCCTCCGTCCTTTAAGGAGAAAGTTGCCACTCCGCCCTCGAAGGTCATGTCTCC
>CADBQT010000009.1 GCA_902796875.1 uncultured Eubacteriales bacterium | reverse complement strand
CGTGGTCTGCTGCGAGCAGATGCCGGCGGGGATCATGTTGGGCCACGTGAAAGGAGAGGAGATGGAGATGCTCCTCTACTATTCCACTCCCACCTACCGGGATTTCGCCATCGGAAATTTTGTCTACGGCGCATTGCCGGACTACGGGATCAAAAAACTGGTCATCCCGGATCCCGGACAGCACCGGGACATCCTGGACAAAATGGGATTCAAAGAGGAAAAGGGGACCGGATTCGTCCGGGAACTTTAATTCCTACTCCTCGTCATACTCCCCATATTCACAGCCGATATGGGCGGCCCTGACCTCATCGATGAGCACCGGGCCGCTCCTTTGTTTTTTGTAGAGGCGGATGGTGCCCGTCCCGTTGCCTCCGTTCCAAAGGCAATTGTGCCGTTTGGAGCCATCCGGAGCTTCGTAGTTGACCAGAAGCATATCCTTTTTGTGGCAGGTGATCTCCGTCTCCATGATGGCCCGGGTGGTCTCCTGCCGGACCTGCCAGAACACGTCCTCCTCCGTCTCGTGAAAATCGAACCGGGTCCTGGTGAAGGTCCAGAACTTGGAGAAGTTGAACTCGTAGGGACGGCCTTCGTACCAGAAGGCGGACAGGAGCTTCCGGTTCAGGGGAACGAAATAGATCTTTGGCTTTCCGCCGCCGATGTCGAAGGCGCTGTTTGTCAGGCGCTCCCCGGTCTTTGCGCTGGTCAGGTCGTTGGACGACAGCCACACCCAGGGGCTGGTGAACCCCCGCCCCCAGTTTTTGTCCGCATACCCGAAGCAGGTCTCCGGATCCACGGTGTACTCCTCCCCGTTGAGCCAGACCTTGCCGGTATAGCTCGTCTTCATCCCCTCTACGTGCCAGTACATCTCGAAGGCTTTGAGGAACCGGAGAAGGGGGCTGGTGCCGTAGCCGACGTTGTAGGCGATCTTCTTGTCCAGGAGCAGCTCCCAGCGGATGCTTCCGCTGTCGCACATCCACTCCGGATGGGCCTCCGCGTCCTCTTCGGAAATGTCCACACTGCCTTTGAGCACCGTCTCCGACGCGTAGCAGTCCTCCGCGGAGATGCGGTAGGGGGCCTTGCCCTGGATGTCCACGTCTTTCAGAGAGAAGAACCGGTGGAGCTGGATACCGTTTTCTCCCCATGCTCCGGCTTTGACCATGAGGTAGGACGGCCGCCGGCCGCGCTGTTTGTTCTCGGGAAGCTGGCCCAGGACCGGTTCGTCCTCCGCCAGAGCCGGGTTGCAGATAAAGAACTCGATAAAGAAAGGCTGCTCTTCTCCGGTCCGGGCATTTCGCGCCGTAAAGGAGTGCCACCACCAGTCGTAGCCCTTCCGCCGGAAGGGGCCGGTGAGCATGAATTCGTTCTTTCGCGGATCTTTGTGATTAAACATATCTGTATCCCTCCCCTCGTATTCAGTGTATCACCGGGGGAAAACAATAGTCAAGAGAACAGAAAAAAACAGGCTCGCCGTTAAGGGTGAGCCTGTTTTTCGTTGCTTTGGTTACCGCCGACTTACGAGGTCATTCTCGCCAGGATCTCGACCACCAGGTCCCAGGTCCTCTGGGCCGAACTGATGGAGAAGGTCTCACTGGTGGTGTGAACGTCCTTTACGTCGGGGCCGATGGAGACGCAGTCCAGTCCGGGGATCTTGGCGGAGAAGAATCCGCACTCCAGTCCGGCGTGGATCGCCTCGATCTTCATCTCCTGTCCGGTCTGATCCCGGTATACCTGGCAGACCAGTTCCCGCAGGGGCGACACCGGCGCGTATTCCCAGCCGGGGTAGGTGCCCTCTCTGCGCATGGTTCCGCCCAGGACGTGGAGCTGGTTCTCCAGCCGGCGAGCCAGCATTTCCCGCTCCGTGTCCACCGAGCTTCTGATGCAGAAGATGTATTCCACGGAATCCTCTGCCGTCCTGACTTTGCCCAGACTCAGTGAGGTCTGAGGCAGGTCGTCGATCCCCTTGGTCATCTTTTCGATGCCGTTGGGGGTGCCGCACAGATAGGCCAGGACCTTCTGCCCGGAAAGGGCGTCCATGGGAAGAAGGCCGCCTGCATCCTCTTCGGTCAGTTCCATATTGAAGTCGGGATCGGATTTGAATTCGTGGTGGAAGATCTCGTCGTACTGGGCGAAGATCTCCCTGACTTTGCTTCCGTCGGGGGAGACGAACCGGCTGGTGGCGGAGACCGGGATCACGTTATCCGCGACGCCGCTTTCGATGGCGACGATCCGGGCGCCGGCCAGCTCCTGCAGTTCGTACAGGAGCCTGCCCATGGTTTTGGGAGCGTTCTCCTGTCCCTTGATGATCTCCATTCCCGAGTGTCCGCCCTGGAACCCGGTCATGTCGATACGGAAGGTCTGTCCTTCATATGCTTCTCTGGTGATGGGGAGGGTGGCGATGCACGCTACGCCTCCTGCGCATCCGACGGTCAGTATTCCCTCGTCCTCAGAGTCCAGGTTGATGAACCGCTTGCCCTTAAGGGGGGCAACATCGATGCCTTCTGCGCCGCCCAGGGTCGTTTCTTCATCGGTGGTGAACACCGTCTCCACCCGGGGGTGCTTCAGGCTGTCGTCGTCCAGGATGGCCAGCATGAATGCGACGCCAACGCCGTCATCTCCGCCAAGGGTAGTATCCTTAGCGTAGATGACGTCTCCGTCGATGACCAGATCCAGCCCTTCCCGGGCCATGTCCTTGGTGCAGTCTGCGGTCTTGTCGCAGACCATGTCCATGTGACCCTGGAAGATGACGGGTTCGGCGTTTTCATAGCCGGCTGAAGCTTCTTTGATGATGATGACGTTATTCAGGTCATCCTGATAGCATTCCAGACCGCGCTCTTTCGCAAAGGCAATGAGCCAGTCGCTGAGCTCCTTCGTGTTTCCGGAGCCGTGGGGGATCTGGCAGATCGCTTCGAAGTACCGGAATACTTTCTCTGGTTTTAATCCTTCCAATACTGCCATATCACTCACCGTCCTATGCAAATGCCAGCTGGGCCACGAGCATGATGGCGCCCCATACCGTCAGGATCAGTACCAGCGGCATGGCGAGCTTCAGCCATCTGTCGTAGGTGGTCTCCACGACCTCCAGGGAAGGCATGACGATTCCGGTCGGCGTGATGAAGGTGATGATGCCGAGGCCGTAAACGTAAGCGGATACGATCAGCTCTCTCGGAATACCGACGATGTCCGCCAGAGGCGCCATGATGGGAATGGACAGTACAGCCAGTCCGGAGGACGAGTTGATGAAGAATCCGAGGATGACGTAGACCAGCATGAGCAGGACCAGGAACAGTGCGGGGGGCATGCCGGAGACCGCGCTGGACAGGACCTGCAGGATGGTGCCGGAAATGTTGCCGTTATCCAGCAGGATGGTGACCGCTCTGGCAACACCGAGGATCAGGGCCACGCCGACCAGGTCGGCTGCGCCATTGACGAATTCCCGAACGATGTTCTTCTCGCCGATGCCTCCGATGATACCGATGGCTACGCCGGAGCACATGAACAGGATCGACAGTTCTTCGAACCACCATCCCAGCTTCATGATGCCCAGGATCATGAGGGCGAAGGTCAGGATGAAGGCGATCAGGGAAAGCTTTCTCCTGGTGGTGAATTCCGGAATGTTGTCCAGATCGACAGCAGAGAATTTCTGGGCGACCAGTTCTCTCTGATCGTAGACCAGGGACTTGGTGGGGTCTTTCTTGATCTTCCGGGCATATCTCATCAGATAGAGGACGGTGATGATGGTGCCGATGATCAGTCCGACAAGGCGGAATCCCAGACCGGCGTGCATGGACGTGCCCGCAGCGTAGGACGCGATACCTACGGAGAACGGGTTGATCGTACTGAACATGCAGCCGATGGTGGAACCCATGTAGATGGCGCCGACGGCGGTGATGGCGTCATAGCCTGCCGCCAGGAATACGGGAACGAGCACCGGATAGAGGGCGATGGTCTCTTCGCAGAAGCCCTCCACGGTACCGGCCAGGGCGATCAGCGCGGTGACCGCGATGAGAATGATCTGTTCCCGGCCTTTGCAGGATCTGGCCAGAGCGCCGATACCTGCGTTGAATGCGCCGATGTAATTGATAACGCCGATTGTACCACCGAGCATCAGAATAAAGAATAT
>CADBQT010000008.1 GCA_902796875.1 uncultured Eubacteriales bacterium | reverse complement strand
CAGGCTCTTCACCCTCGCCGGCCGCCGGTTCCTCGGTTCCGTTCATCAGTTCCTCCAGAGTCGGATCATCCGCCAGGGGATCTTTCGGTTCCTCCGGAACGTCATCCGTCGCCACAGGGATCTCCGCCTTTGCGAGGACCTCGTCCATATCGATATCCAGAGCCGCGCCGAGGGCATTCAGTTTGCTGACGATCTCGGCTTCCTTGGCCTCACGCTGCAGCTTGTGTACAGCCATGTCCCGAATGATGGTCTCCCGGGCTTCTTCCACGCGGACCTTCTGCCGCCGCTCCAGTTCTTCCAGCTTGATGCTTCCCACCTGGCGCAGTTCTTCCAGCCGGATGGCCGCCGGGGAGTCCTCGTCGAAGGATTCCGCAGCCTGCTTGCCGCCGGATCCGGACCCGGACTTGTAGGCCACGCTGATGGCTTTGCCCACGCCCAGGGACGCTACGCCGATGCCGAAGTAGGGTATGAACTTCTCAATGATGTACAGTATGGAATTGGACCACATTTCCTGGAAAGTCGTCTCATAGGACGCCAGGTACAACTTCGTGTAATTGATCGCCGTGTACAGCATGAACGCTGAAATGATCAGAAAAATAATCCCGAAAATATACAGGATAACTGCCGAAGCCGGTGTTCTTTTTTTCATTCGTTTCCTCTCCCTTTTTTCAATGGAATTTTATCCTATCCATTCTAACACAAATTATGCCCTTTGAGTATTCCAAAGTGCAGGAATTTTTTCCCGTAATCCGCTTCGTTGTCTATGGGGTTTGCCGGCCGGGGTCACTCCATTTCGTGGATGGTCTTGTCGGCCACGTCGATGTCGGTGCCCAGCTGGACCTCGATGAGCTGGCACTCGGTCTCGGCGATAAAGGTATGACGGCAGCCGGCCATGACCGCGATGATGTCCCCGGGGGAGACCTCCTGGCGCATGCCGTCCACGACGGTCATGCCTTTGCCCGAGACGACGGTCCATACCTCGTCCCGGCGCTGATGGCTGTGATAGTTCATGGAGCTGCCCGCTTTGAGGGTCACGCGGATGGTCAGGCTGTCCTGGGTCTCGTCGATGACCTTGTAGCTGCCCCAGGACTTCTCCGCATAGCGGACCTGATCGTCGAACCGGTCCACGTAGGGCTTCATGTGGGAGGAGCGGTCCTTGTCCGCCACCAGGATCCCGTCGGGGGAAGCGGCGATGACCACGTCCTTCAGCCCCATGCCCAGGATGGGCAGATCCAGTTCATTGACGATCTGGACCCCCTCGCAGGTCTCGTCCAGAATGCCGTTGCCGATGATATCTTCGGCCATGGTCTCGGAGAAGGTGTTCCAGGTGCCCAGGTCTTTCCAAAGGCCGGAGCAGCGGATCGCCTGGATGCTGGACTCGTGCTCCGCCACCTCGTGGTCGAAGCTGATCCGCTCCAGTTCCCCGTACCGGTCATAAAGGTCATAGTAGTCGGTGAAGTTCACCCGCCGGCGGCCTTCCTCCAGGATGTAGCCGATCCGGCAGGCAAACACGCCCCCGTTCCAAAGGGCGCCCTGTGCGATAAGTTCCTCTGCCTTTGGGGCGGAAGGCTTCTCATGAAATCCCCGTACGGGGAAGGGGGAACCCTCCGCCTCGGGCAGGATATAGCCGTATTTTTCGCTGGGATAGGTGGGGGCGATCCCCATGAGGGTCAGCCGGCTCTCTCCTTTTTCGGCCAACCGGCTCATCTCGCCGATCACCCGGAAGTACTCCTCGTCCACGTAGGGGTCCACCGGGCAGAACACCACGGCCTCCTCTTCTGTGCAGCCTGCCACGTCCCGAAGATAAGCCGCAGCCAGAAGCATGGCCGGGAAAGTGTCCCTGCGGTCCGGCTCTACGCACACATGCACGTCTTCCCCCAGCTGGTTTCGGATCGCCGGCAGCTGGGAATGGCCTGCGGCGATGGTGATCTTCGCATCGGGATGCACGGACAGGAGCTGACGGCGCACCCGCTGCACCATGGATTCCTTCTCCCCTCCCTCCTGGTGAAAAAGCTGGATGAACTGCTTGGACCGGACTTCGTTGGACAAAGGCCAGAGCCGCTTGCCCGAGCCTCCGGAGAGCAATACGATATTCATGCGTCCTCCCTTCCCGTCGAAGCGAACCGCGTAAGATAATCTTCATAGGACAGCCGGATGCCTTCCGCAAGGTCTGTTTTGGCCTCCCAGCCCAGTGCCCGTGAGCGGGACAGTTCCAGCACCTTTCGGGGGGTGCCGTTTGGATGGGAAGGATCCCAGGTGATCCGGCCTTCGTAGCCGATGATCCGGGCGGTCATCTCCGCCAGATCCCGGATGGTGATCTCTTTTCCCGAGCCGGCGTTGATGACGCCGGAAGCGCCCTGCTCCATGAGCATCACGCAGCACTGCGCCAGGTCATCCACGTAGAGAAACTCCCGCAGGGGGGATCCGTCTCCCCAGCAGACCACTTCCTCTGCGCCGGCCACCTTCGCTTCGTGGAAGCGGCGGATCATGGCCGGGAGCACGTGGGAGGTCACCAGGTCGTAGTTGTCCCCGGGGCCGTAGAGATTACAGGGCATGACGGAAAAGTAGTCCGCGCCATGCTGTCGACGCAGGTATTCACAGTATTTGAGCCCGCCGATCTTGGCCAGGGCGTATCCTTCATTGGTCTCTTCCAGAGGCGAGGTGAGGAGGGCCTCCTCAGGGATGGGCTGGGGAGCCTCTCTGGGATAGATGCAGGAGCTGCCGAGAAACTCCAGGCGGGAGCATCCGTGTTCCCATGCCGCCCGGATAATGTTCATCTCCATCATGAGATTGTCGTAGAGAAAGTCAGCGGGAGCATCGGCGTTGGCCCGGATGCCTCCCACGTGAGCGGCCGCCAGGAATACGGCCTCCGGTCTTTCCTCTTCGAAGAACTTTTCCACCTCCGCCTGGCGGGTCAGGTCCAGCTCCCCGTGAGTTTTTAAGATCAGATCCTCATAGCCTTTGCGGCGGAGTTCCCTGACGATGGCCGATCCCACCATCCCGGTGTGGCCGGCCACGAATATTCTCGTGTCCTTATCCAATGTTCTTCTCCCTTCCCGGCTTTACCGGCGCCGGGACTTCGCTTACTCCGTCGGGATCCGGATCATCCGGTCCGTGTAGATGTCCTCATATTTCCTGCCGTTCAGCCAGTGATCCGGGGCGAGGACCAGCGCGTCTTCCCGGTCATCCAGCCAGGCCGCCCACCAGGAAAAGGTGGAGTTGGCCAGGATGTGGTGGCAGCAGTACCGCATGAGGAAGAACTCCTCCAGATCCGTCAGTTCCGGATCGTCCACGACAACGAAGGAATCACCCTGATAATTCTGCCGGATGTACT
>CADBQT010000007.1 GCA_902796875.1 uncultured Eubacteriales bacterium | reverse complement strand
ATTCCCGCCTCATGGCCTCCCTGGAGATGACCCACTGCTTGCCATATTTACAGACATCCACTCCGTTGATCAGCTTCCCGTATGCGAGGGGTCTGGAGTTCAGAAGCTGATCCCCAGGGTGTCGATGACAAAGCCCCAGATCACGCCGCAGATATAGAGGACGGCGATGAACTGAAGATTCTCCAAAGGCCGCCGGTTGGCTCTGACCAAAACGATGAGGCCCGCCCCGGCTCCCGTGAGGAGGCCGCAGATCATCTGCCCCGAGGTAAGAAGCCCCTCGAGATAAAGCTGGGCGATGACCACCGATGCGGCGCAGTTGGGGATGAGCCCGATGAGTCCGGCGATAAGAATGCCGATGACCGGTGCTCCCGTCAGCAGCCCGGCCACGGTCTGTTCTCCCGCAAGTCCGATCAGAAGGCTGATGGCGAGGGAAATCACGAAGATAAAAATGGTGATCCTGATGGTGTGGATCAGGGCGGAGCGGAGCATGCTCCCGCCCTCCTCTTCGCATCCGCAATGGTCTTGGGCGCAAAGATCATGAATGTACTTTGTCGACAGGCGATGATGGAGGAGCCTGCGGATCCCGTCGAGAGCAAAGCCGGTAACGACGGCGATGAGGAACTTGACCAGCAGGATCCGGCCGATGGTCCCCGCCGCCACTCCCGAGGAGATAAAGATGGGGAGCATCTCATCCGATGTGGAGAGAAAGACGGCAAGAAGAGTGCCCATGGTGATGACTCCTCCGGAATAGAGGCTGGACGCCGCAGCGGAAAATCCGCACTGGGGAACGATCCCCAGGGCGCCGCCGGCCAGAGGGCCCAGACGTCCTATCCGGGAGAGAAAACCGATGGATCTCTCCTCCGTTCTGTGCTCCAGCCACTCCATGGCAAGATAGGCAAGAAAAAGGATGGGCACCAGCAGCACCGTATCCTTCAAAGTATCCAGTATGCTATCAGCGATCATCGTCCGCATGTCTGCCTCTTCCCGAACCACCACTCAGGATCGTAAACTTGGGATCCTCCAGATGCTCGTCCTTTCTCAGGCGATTTCTCACCGGCTTCCAGACGGGAGAGTGGAAGAAACACTCTCCGGTGACGGCCAGCATTTTATCGAACTCGGGACCGGTCACCGCGAAGGCCAGTTCCCCTTCGTCCACGAATTTCCGGGCGGCCAGATCCGTTCCCGTGATCACGGCTCTGGGCTTGTCTCTTCCCAGCTCGCTCAAGGGGATCCGGACCATGGATGCGCATCCCGAAAGGGTGGTCGCGATCACCCGGTCGTACTCCGGCTTGTCGTATCCGTGAAGAACGATCAGAGCCGAGAGCTGATCCGGATTGCAGAAGGCCACCACGATGTCCGGCTCCATGCCCTCCCGATAGGGTTCGAATTTCAGGGCATCGCGATCCCCCATCACCTCTTTCGGAAGACAGTCCCACATGGCCTCCGCCGTTTCGGGGTCGCATTTGAACTTCTCTCCCGGCGGCGTCCACTGCTGATCGGATCCCCGGGAAAGGAAGATCCCGAAGCCTCCCGGCGTTTGGGGCATGTCGTCCCGAAGGCCCGTATTGTGGTCGAATCCCGAGCAGCTGCACCCGCCTTTGGAAAAGATGAAGGTCTCTCCGGCCAGCACCTTGGGGATGAGCTTGTAAACGCATCCGAAGGCGTCGCTCAGTTCCTCTTCCTGGCTTCTCACCCGGGTAATGGCCATCAAGCGACCATCCAGTTTCAGTTCTTTGATCAGTTCTCCGTAACTCATCCTTGCACATCCTCTCCGATCAGCGCCGCGAGCACGCTCCTCCAGTAGTTGATCTTGAATTGGACCTTGCCGATCTCTTTGATTCCCTGTATGCTCCACATAATTATGCCTCCTTAGTCGATGATATGTATCCTTCCGTGAACTCGGCCCAGGAATAACCGTTCATGTACTCGCCCCGGAATGAGTTCACCGCGTTCATATCTCCGCCCAGGAACCGGTAGAGATCGCAGTCCACCTTCTCCGGACAGATCCGGATCAGGCCCCGGTTCATCTCGAAGATCTCCTCTATGCCATATTCCTCCAGACTGGCCCTGAGGCTGCGGATGATCACATCCAGCTGTTTCTGCATGGCCCGGTCATATTCCCCTTCTTCCCACAGGGTGGCGAAGATCTCCGCCCGGGTGACCCCGCTTCCCTGCCGGTCGATGAGGTAGGCCAGAAGTTCCTTTGCCTTTGCCCGGGTAAAGGCTACGATCTGCCCCTCCACTGAGATCTCGAAATTCCCGAAGGTGCGCACCTGGATCCGTCCCCTGGGTGAGGAGGATCCTCTCCCCAGGCCCATCGCCCAATCCATCTCGTCGGAGAGGCTCTGCCGGTCGATGGGCTTGAGCAGGTAGCCGTCAGCGTGGATCGCAAAGGCCTGGACCGCAAATTCCGAATAGCCGGTGAGGAAGATGATGGCCGTATCCGGCCAGATCTCCTTGATCTTCGTCGCCAGGGTCAGACCGTCCATATCCGGCATGTCGATGTCCAGAAGGGCCAGGTCCACGGACTGCCCGTCCTCGAGCCACTCCAAAGCCTCCCGGGGATCCGTAAAGCCGACAACGTCATCGGTCTGAGGCAGGTCCTCGCACAGGGACACGGTCATCCGCAGGATCAGTTCCTCGTCGTCTACGCACATAATTCTCATAATCTCTCCTCCTCTGCAGGGATCAGGATCGTTACCGTCGTCCCCTCCCCGCCGCTTTCGATATTCATGGTGCCGCCGCACATGGTCTCCACCCGCTCCCTGACGTTGGCGATCCCGATATGGGTATCGTCCTGCTCGGCCAGCTTCGCCGGATCGAATCCCCTGCCGTTGTCGGATACGATGATCCGGTGGTGATCCATTGCCCTTGTGGCGGAAACGGTGACACAGCCATCATCCATTCCCCGTATGCCGTGGCGTATGGCGTTCTCCACCAGAGGCTGGAGGATCAGCGCCGGAACGGGGAAATCATCGTCTCTGATATCGTACTCTATCCGTACGGAAGGGAACCGGATCTGCTCGATCTGGGCGTAGATCCGGGTATGCTCAAGTTCCTTGGAAAAGGGGATCATCTCCTCCTGATCCAGAGAGCTGATGTTGTTCCGAAGGTAGGCGCCGAACTTCTCCACGGTGGCGAAGGCCTTCTCCGGGTCCGTCATGCAGAGAGCCTGGATCGTGGACAGGGTGTTGAACAGGAAGTGGGGCTGGATCTGGGACATGACGATCCGGATCCGCTGATTCGCCTGCATCATCCGCTCGTTCTCTCTCGCCAGGGCCAGATGGAGCAGGATGATCACGAACAGAATGCTGCTGACCAGGGTGATGGTCAGATAGGAAATAGTGTGGTAGTTTGGGAAGATCACGTCCGCAATGGATGCGGCGATGATCAGGGTCGCGATGACGATGGGAGGCGCGACCTCCACAAACCGCCTCAGGGACCGTTCCCGGATGGCGCCCGCCACCAGAACGATCAGCAGGGCGAAGTTCAACGCAAAACAGACGAACCCCAGAGGCCCCCGGACGAAGTTGCCGTCGGCATCGTACCCGAAGGTGAGGGGGGCGAAAAAGGCCGTCATGTACAGAAGGGCATTGAGCCCCACGACGATCCAGGCGTAGCGCTTCCTCATACTGGGACAAAGCACGTACAGGAAGAGGACGATGATCACCGGCCGGACGGCATAGCCGTAGACCTCGTTGGCGATGAGCAGGCCGTGACTGGTGGTCACATCGTCCAGGGTATTCTGCACGATCAGACTGGCGGCGATCAGGATGACCAGGATCAGTCTGCACTTATCCCTGTTTCGGACATAGGGATCGATGGACACGATAAACAGAAGCCCGAACAGCTGCAAAGCCAGTGGCAACACGGTTTTGATCCATATCGTTACATCTAATTCCATCCCTAAAGCCCCTGCTCTCTTTTAATAATCTCTGCCCATGAAATTGGACTCTACCTTGCGGCCTTTGACTTTGCCGCCGGATACCTTGTTGCCGACCACCTGGGAGTAGTACACATCTCCCCGGCTGTCGCCGATCACCGCAGTGCCCAGGTAGTATCCCCCGGGAAGCCCCTTCAGCTCGATGGAGGTGTTTTTTCCCACTTTGATGTCCTTCCCCTGTTCGCTGTCCTTCTCCTTATCTTTGTCCATATACTTGTCCTTATCCTTGTCCTTTTTCTTGGTGACGATATGGCTGGTCTCATAGATGGGTGTGATCACATCGCCCTTCTTCAGTTTCGTGTTCATCCGGGTGTTGACCAGATAATTGACCGGATCCGGCATGTAGATGGTATTGATCACACCCTCCTCGGTGTTCGCTCCTCTGATCCCGTTGATAGTGAACTCTTCCGAATCCCTGTCCCAGCCAAAGTACAGATAGGCGGTCCGGCCGTTGTAGAGCACCTTGGAGCGGTATTCCACCGTCGATTCCGTGGAGGATGCCACCTCCGTGGCCAGGGGCTCTCCATCCAGGCAGATCCACTTCCCGTCGAACTCACAGTCCATGTTCCCCTCTCCATCCAGACGCACCAGCTCATCTCTGCCGTAGTTCTTGACCACTCCCTCCTTCGCGTCGAAGAGAGCGATCTCCAGTTCGTAGGACTGGAGCATGCTCTGCAGCTTCTCGTCCACGGGGATCTCAAACCCTTCTTCCGTGGTGACGGGCCTGGTTCTCGCAAAGGCCTCAAAGGGCTTCAGGTTTATGGACGTAAGCTCACCATCGGTGATGGTGGCCAGATATTTCTGCATGTCCTCGTTCAGGCACCCGGCGACTTTGTAGTAATACAGCGCCCTGGTGGCCGGATCGTCGCAGATCTCATAAACGTACTGCAGGCACATCATCAGGCCTTCGAAATCATCCACCGATCCCGGCAGGTATACGGAGATCCCTTTGGCATCGCTGAGGGCCCCGTTCTCCCGGTGATAGAGCACCGTTTCCCCGACCAGTTT
>CADBQT010000006.1 GCA_902796875.1 uncultured Eubacteriales bacterium | reverse complement strand
TCATGCCATTCTCCTCAATACGTATTCCTGTACCAGATCCCGCAGGATCCCTCCGCTGAGACCATACACGGGCCGTAGGGGTCCATGGGATCGCAGCCTTTGCCGAACATGGGGCACTCATTGGGGTCGATCCGGCCCACGATCACGTCGCCGCACCGGCAGGCCTCCGGAAGTTCCATATCCTGAAACAGCTGCCGGCTTCCGCCGTCAAAGGCCGCGTACTCTCCCTTGAGATACAGCCCCGAGTCCTCGATCTGCCCCAGGCCTCTCCACATGGCCGGCCCTGTCTCGAACACTTCGTCCATGACCGCCAGTGCCTTTGGATTGCCTTCATCCTCCACCGCGTTCCGGTAAAGGTTCTCCGTCTTCCCTTCTCCATCCTGGATCTGATGAACGATCCGGTAGATGGCCGCCAGGATGTGCTCCGCTTCGAACCCGGACACCACGAAGGGCCGGCGATACTTCTCCGCCAGTTCGTCGTAGACCCGAACCCCGGTGATCACGCTCACGTGACCCGGGCAGATGAAGCCGTCCACGTCCTCCTGGTTTTCGCAGATCCACCGAAGGGCGGGGATGGCCGTCTTCAGGGCCGTGATCAGACGAAGGTTCTTCACCCCAAGCTTTCGCGCTTCCTTCACCATGAGGGCGTAGGCCGGAGCCGTGGTCTCGAATCCTACCGCCGCCACGCCGATCAGCTTGTCCGGCGCCTCCTGGGCCCGGCGAAGAGCCTCGAAAGGGGAATACATCACGGTAATGTCCGCATCGTCCTTGTTTTCCGAAAGGCTGCCATCCGTCCCCGGGACCTTCATCATGTCCCCGAAGGTAAACAGCTCTCCCTCCGGCCGTTTCGCAAAGTCGATGCAGGCATCGATAAATGCCGTGGGCGTGACACAGACCGGACAGCCCGGTCCCGAGATCAGCCGGATCTTCGGGGAGATCAGCTCCCGGATCCCGTGTTTAAAAATAGCGGCCGTGTGGGTGCCGCAGACTTCCATCAGTTTCAGTTCCCGGCCATCATAAGAAGAAAGACCGTCGATGATCTTTCCCACATCCATCACTGCAGTCCCTCCAGTTCCTCGATATCCGCAAAGAGATCGATGATCTCCTGGGCTTTGTCCTTTTCCATTACTTCGATGGCGCAGCCGGCATGGACCAGCACGTACTGTCCCGGCTTGGGATCCACCAGGCCCGTGTTCACGCTGACCCGGTTGCCGTTAAAATCCACGCTGGCCTGATCGCCTTCCACTTCCAGGACTTTGCCGGGGATGGCAATACACATATCTTAAGCTCCTTCTCTTTCGGGCAGTCTGCATACGTCGATCCAGCCCGATGCATTCGAATACTTCTCCAGTTCCTCGGGGGTGAACTCCGCCGCGCTGTTGGCGCTTCCACAGGCGGGGAATACGGTCTCGAACCGCTTCAGGGACTCGTCGCAGTAGACGTCCACGTCGTCCCTCTCGATCCCAAAGGCGCACACGCCGCCGATGGCGTGTCCCGTGTACTCCACCACCTGATCGGCCTTCAGCATCTTCGCCTTGAAATGGAACTGATCTTTGAATTTCCGGTTGTCGATGCGGGCGTCACCTGCCGCCTGGATGAGGACGCATCCTCCCTCCGGCTTCAGGAAGGAAAGGGTCTTGCAGATCCGCGCAGGCTCCGTGCCCACCGCCTCTGCGGCCAGCTCCACCGTAGCACTGGATTCGTCGAATTCCATGATCCTCTCTTCGATCCCCAGCTCCTGAAAATACGCTCTCACTTTTTCGATCGCCATACCTGCCTCCTTCGTCCCGCGACAACGGCTATTCTACCACGTTTTCTCCGTCCCGTAAACACTCCTGGCCGTCCAGGACAGCGACGATCTGCCGCTTGATCTTAAGGAACTCCTCCGAAAGCTCATACCCCTGCCTCTCCCCTCTGGGCCGGTCGACGGCAAACTCCCCCCGGATCTGTCCCGGGCTTCCTGTCAGGATGTAGACCCGGTCCGACAGGAGGATGGCCTCGTCGATGTCGTGGGTAATGAACAGGGTCGTCAGCCGGATCCGCTCCATCACCTCCATGTACCACCGGTGCATCTTCCCTTTGGTGATGGTGTCCAGAGCCGAGAAAGGCTCATCCAGCAGGGCCACGTCATCGGAGAAAAGGTAGGTCCGAAGGAGTGCTGCCCGCTGGCGCATCCCTCCGGAGAGCTGGCTGGG
>CADBQT010000005.1 GCA_902796875.1 uncultured Eubacteriales bacterium | reverse complement strand
TCCCGGTCGAACCAGTCCAGCAGGAGCTGTTTGAACTCCTCTACCGTGCCGATCCCGGACCCGGCGGGAAACAGGGGCTTCAGGTTGGTGACCCGGCTCCGCACGGACTTGGTCGCCTTGGAGCGGAACTTTCCCTCCTTCACGTGAAGGGCTCTGGCCACGTCCTCCATGTGGACGTCGAACATGAGGGTCCCGTGGTGGAGCACCACGCCTTTGCTGATATGCTGGGCATTGCCGGAGAACTTCCGGCCCTCCGCCAGGATGTCGTTTCTCCCCGACTTCTCTGCACGGATCCCCGCCGACCTCAGGGCCCCCACCACCGGCGCGGTGAAGGTGTCAAAATCCACGCCCGTCGACCGGGCTTTTGCCGCGATGAGGGAAAAGTTCAGATTTCCCAGATCGTGGTAGACCGCTCCGCCGCCGGTGTTTCTCCGCACCACGGCGATCCCCTTCTCCCGGATGAAGTCGGCGTTGATCTCCTCCGGCGTGTTCTGATACCGGCCGATGATCACCGAGGGGCCGTTCTGCCAGAGGAGGAGGATGGGCTCCTCTCCCGCCGGTTCTCCCTGCTGGCAGCCGGGCTGAAAGTCGGCGAAGCGGGTGAACACGTACTCCTCAAAGGCCAGGTTATACGTTGCGTCCGTATTGGTGTTTTCGATGTACAGCATGGACCCTTCCTTTTTTCCTTTCCCCCTACTTATCCCTGTAACAGCATTATACCGGTTTTTCCCGGTTCTGTGTGTCCCACTGATTAAAAAGGCGTCCCTTCGTAACTATCTTGCCGTAGTTGGAGATGTAACCAATTACATCCGAAAGTCCGGCTTGCAGTCCCATCCACTTTGTTATATCTTTACCATATTAAACCGGTGCCTTTGCATCGCACAGAGTCCATCAACCGTCTCATTGGAAGAAAAGAGGTAATACGAGAATGAGCAGATTGGAATTCAAACAGAAAAGCCAGGCCCAGAAGGAGGTCGAGGCCCTGTACGGAGACATCCAGCGCAGAGTCATCGCCAGCCCTCCCAGCCAGTGCCAGGTGGACATGACGTCGTCCTTCCTGAAACTGTGCCAGGCCCAGTCCTGCGGCAAGTGCGTCCCCTGCAGAAGCGGCGTCAACCAGATGATCATGATCCTGGAAAAGATCCTGGATCTGGATACGGACTGCAGCGAGGATGATCTCGTCCTTCTCCAGAAGACGGCCGAGACCGTGCGGGATTCCTCCGACTGCGCTGTGGGAACGGAAACGGCGGAGATCGTCCTCAAGAGCCTGCACAGCTTCGAGGAGGACTACATGTCCCACATCGAACACAAGCGGTGCTCCGACAACGTGCTGGACATGAGAAACACGGTCCCCTGCGTATCCAAGTGCCCGGCGGAAGTGGACATCCCCGGATACATCTCCCTGATCAAAGCCGGCCGGTACGACGATGCGGTCCGGCTCATCCGCAAGGACAATCCCTTCCCCACGGTATGCGCCCTGATCTGCGAACACCCCTGCGAAGGCCACTGCCGGAGAAACATTCTGGACGCCTCCATCAACATCCGGGGGCTGAAGATGTTCGCCGTGGACAACTGCTCCCAGGTGGTGCCCGTTCCCGAGAAGATGGCGGACACCGGGAAGAAGATCGCCATCATCGGCGGCGGACCCAGCGGCCTGACCGCAGCCTACTTCCTCTCCCTCATGGGCCACAAGACCAAGGTCTTCGAGCGGAGAGCCCAGCTGGGCGGCATGCTCCGGTACGGGATCCCCAGCTACCGGCTTCCCCGGCACCGTCTGGATTGGGACATCCAGTCCATCCTTTCCGCCGGCGTGGAGGTGGAACTGGGTGCGGACATCAACACCGAAGCCGCGGTCAATAAACTCATGAAGGAATACGATGCGGTCTACGTGGCCATCGGCGCCCACAACTACAAGATGATCGGCATCGAGGGCGAAGAAAACGACAACGTCATCTCCGCCGTGGATATGCTCCGGGGCATCGGCGACGAAAAGATGCCCGACTTCAACGGCAAGCGTGTCGTGGTGGTCGGCGGCGGAAACGTGGCCATGGACGTGGCCCGTACCGCCAAGCGTCTCGGCGCTGCCCACGTGGACATCGCCTACCGGCGCCGCCGGGTGGACATGACCGCCCTGCCGGAGGAGATCGATGGAGCCATCGCCGAAGGGTGCCGCCTCCTGGAGCTGCGGACCCCGGTGCGGATCGAATCCAATGAGAACGGCAGCCTGAAGGCTCTGGTGGTCAAACCCCAGAAGGTCGGACCATACGACTCTTCCGGACGGCCCAAGTCCTTCCCTGCGGATAAAGACGAGGAATTCATCGACTGCGACATCGTGGTCGGCGCCATCGGGCAGGAGATCGACTCCGAGGTCTTTGAAAAGGCCGGGGTCTCCGTCCTCTGGAAGAAACTGAACACGGATGAATCCATGGCCGTAGAGGGCATGGAGGGCGTCTTCGCCGGAGGGGACAGCGTTACCGGACCGTCCACGGTCATCAACGCCATCGCCCAGGGCCGGGTCGCCGCGGCCAACATCGACAACTACCTGGGCTTCAACCACGAGATCAAAGTGGAACTGGACATCCCGGATCCCGAACTGGAGGACTACATCCCCTGCGGCCGGTCCGAACTGACCAGCCGTTATCCCGACGAGAGGAACCAGGACTTCGACGGATTTGAAAACGGGCTCCTCCTGGAGGAGGCCATCCAGGAAGCCGGCCGCTGCCTGCGGTGCGACTGCAATAACCTGGGCGCATTCAGAGGAGGGAGGCACACATCATGGTAAACGTAACGATCAACGGAAGAGGAACCACGATCCAACAGGGAACCACCATCCTGAATGCGGCGAAGACCGTAGGTGTGGATATCCCCCATCTCTGCTACTGGGAAGGCCTCAACGACATCGGCGCCTGCCGGATCTGCGTCGTGGAACTGGAGGGCAAGGACAAGCTGGTCTCCGCCTGCAACACGGAAGTGGAAGAAGGCATGGTGATCCACACCAACAGCCCCAAGGTCAGGCAGGCCCGGAAGACCAACGTCCAGCTCCTTCTGGCGGAACACGACTGCATGTGCGCCACCTGCTCCCGCAGCGGCAACTGCCAGCTCCAGACCATCGCCCGGAACCTGGGTGTGGTCGGCTCGGTCTATACCAGCAACTGTGACGATTACCGGTGGGACGACAGTTTCCCCCTCATCCGCAATGCGGCCAAGTGCATCACCTGCATGCGCTGCGTCCAGGTCTGCGATCACATCCAGGCCATGGGCGTCTGGGAAAAGGTGGGGTCCTCCTTCCGCACGGGAGTGGGGGTCACCGACGGTATCCCCATCAGCAGCGCCAACTGCAGCCTCTGCGGACAGTGCATCACCCACTGCCCTGTGGGCGCCCTCAGCGAACGGAACGACACGGACAAAGTCCTGGATGCCCTGGCAGATCCGGACACGGTCACCCTGGTCCAGTTCGCTCCGGCGGTCCGGGTAGCCTGGGGAGAGATGGTCGGCATGAGCCGGGTGGAACAGACTACCGGCAAACTGGTGGCCGCCCTGAAGCAGATCGGCTTCGACTACGTCTTCGATACCGTGTACTCGGCGGACATGACCATCATGGAGGAAGGCAGCGAACTCATCCAGCGCCTGGGTGAAAAGGGCGAACACCCCTGGCCCATGTTCACCTCCTGCTGCCCCGGCTGGCTCCGGTACGTCCAGCTGGAGTGCCCGGAACTCATCCCGAACCTGTCCACGGCCAAGTCGCCTCAGCAGATGTTCGGCGCCATCAGCAAGACCTACATGGCGGAAAAGATGGGCATCGACCCGGCGAAGATCTTCTCCGTTTCCATCATGCCCTGCACGGCCAAGAAGTACGAGTGCGACGAGCACTCCCTCCGGGATTCCGGCTACAAGGACGTGGATGTGGTGCTGACCACGAGAGAACTGGATAACCTGATCTCCATGGACGGCATCGATGCGGCCCAGTTGCCGGAAGCCGCCTTTGACGATTTCTTCGGCGAGGGGACCGGCGCCGGCGTCATCTTCGGCGCCACCGGTGGAGTCATGGAGGCCGCCCTCCGTTCCGCCTATTTCCTGATCACCGGGGAGAATCCACCTGTGGATGCTTTCCAGAACGTCCGGGGAATGGACGGATGGAAGGAAGCCACCTTCACCGTCGCCGGCATCCAGCTTCGCATCGCCGTGGCCAGCGGACTGGGCAACACGAGAAAACTGATCACCGCCATCCAGAAGGGTGAAGTGGCCTATGACTTCGTTGAGATCATGGCCTGTCCCGGCGGCTGCTCCGGCGGCGGCGGACAGCCCATCCACGACGGCACAGAAATGGCCGCACTCCGGGGAAGCGAACTCTACAACATCGACAACACCCTGGATCTGCGGTTCTCCCACGAGAATCCTACCGTGGTCATGAGCTACCAGGAGTACTTCGGCGAGCCCAATTCGGAGAAGGCCCACCACCTCCTCCACACCGACGTGGCCGAATGGCATCTGTAGCTGTAAAACATGAGTACCGCGGCGATGGAAAAACTGATCCGGGATCTTTCCCGGGAGCATGACCTTCCCGACGAGGCCCTGCTCACGCTGATCGGTCGGGAGCACGACGATTTTTCCCGTGCTCCCGATTTTCTCGATGAACTCCTCTTCGCTGAAGCCGACCGGGTCCGCCGGGAGACTTACGGGGACGGGGTCTATTTCCGCGGGCTCATCGAGTTCACCAACTACTGCGCCGGGAACTGTTATTACTGCGGCATCCGGGCGGAAAACCGGAACCTTTGCCGCTACCGCCTGGACCGGGAGGCTATCCTGCGCTGCTGCCGGGAAGGACGCCGGCTCGGCTTTCGCACCTTCGTCCTCCAAGGAGGCGAGGATCCCTTCTATGGCGGGGGGCCTTCCCCCGGCGAAAAGGGCGACGACCGGCTCTGCGCCATCGTTTCACAGATCCGAGCAGAGTTTCCCGACTGCGCCATCACCCTCTCCTGCGGGGAGCGGTCCCGGGACAGCTATCAGCGTCTTTTTGACGCCGGCGCCGACCGGTATCTTCTCCGCCACGAGGCGGCGGATGAGGACCTGTACCGGTCCCTCCACCCTGCCTCCATGGATCCGGCAAACCGCTGGCGGTGCCTTTTCGATCTGAAGGTCATCGGCTACCAGGTGGGGGCCGGGTTTATGGTGGGGCCGCCGGGGCAAAGGCCGGAGCACCTTCTGGCCGACCTCCGCTTCATGCAGAGGCTTCAGCCGGACATGATCGGCATCGGCCCTTATCTCCATCACCGGGACACCCCCTTCCGGGACTGTCCCGATGGGAGTCTGATCCTGACCCTGCGGATGGTGGCCATTTCCCGATTGATGTTTCCCTGGGCCCTCCTGCCCTCGACCACAGCCCTGGGCACTCTGGATCCCCGGGGACGGATCCTGGGCCTTCAGGCCGGAGCCAACGTGGTCATGCCCAACCTGTCCCCGCCGGAAGTCCGGGATCAGTACGCCATCTACGAGGGCAAGCTGAACACGGGCATGGAATCCGCCGCCGGCCTGGCCGCCCTGAAGGAGCAGGTCGAAGAGGCGGGCTACCGCCTGGTCAGCCACATCGGCAACGTCCGCCGGGAGCCGGAGGAAGGCGCCCAGCCGGCTCCGGCGCAGATCCACATGAGCGAGGGGAACGCCCCCGGAAAGGAACACCTATGAGCCTGAACGACACGCCCCGGGGAGACCGGCTCCACATCGCCATCTTCGGCGGTCGAAACGCCGGCAAGTCCTCCCTGATCAACGCCCTCACCGGTCAGAGCCTGGCCATCGTTTCGGATACTCCGGGAACCACTACGGACCCGGTCTTCAAATCCATGGAGCTCCATCCCATAGGGCCCGTGGTCTTTATCGACACGGCGGGTTTCGATGATGAAGGCGATCTGGGCGGGCAGCGGGTGGAAAAGACCCGGGATATTATCCGCCGGACCGATCTGGCCATCCTGGTCATGGACGGCACGGCCCTGTCCCGGCCGGAAAAGGACGGCGTGTCCCCGGAGGAAGGGAACCGGCCGGATCCGGAGGCGGCCTGGCTTCAGCTGCTGAAGGAAGGAAACATCCCGGTGATCCCGGTGATCAGCAAGTGGGACAGGGTGGATGAGGCGGACCGGTCCGCCGCGCTGAAGCTGGCTGCCGACCTGACCGCCGCCCCTATTCCCGTCAGCGTCGCTACCGGGGAGGGCCTGGAGGAGCTTCGCGCCGCCGTGGCAGAGGCTGCCGCAAAGGCGGATCCCGATTCGGCGGCGGAGGACGCGGGAGCGCTTCTTCGGGGCTTCGGCGTGGACGGCGGCCTGGTCCTCCTGGTCATGCCCCAGGATATCCAGGCCCCCAAAGGCCGGCTGATCCTGCCCCAGGTCCAGACCATCCGGGAACTCCTGGACCGGAAGTGCCGGATCATGTCCACCACGGCCGACGGGTTCCCCCAGGCCCTGGCTGATCTCGGCCGGGCCCCGGATCTTATCATCAC
>CADBQT010000004.1 GCA_902796875.1 uncultured Eubacteriales bacterium | reverse complement strand
GAAACCTATGCACAGCCCAGGGCCTACGCCCAGCCTGAAACGGTCACCCCGACGGTGATGAACACCCATGTTCACGTGGAAGCAAATCAGACCCAGCAGGGCGTTCCTCTTCAGGGCAAGATCAACCGGATCAACAAACACCTCTTCGTATGGCTGGGAACCTTTTTCTTCGGCGCGTTCGGCGTCGACCGGTTCATGCGCGGACAGATCGGACTGGGGATACTTAAGCTGGTCACCTTAGGTGGCTGCGGCGTTTGGGATCTTGTCGACTGGATTATCGGCATGGTCAAGGCCTACGGCAGCGCTTTTGGAATGGAAGAGGACCTCACGTTCATCAACGGTAAGTACGCCCGATAACAAAAGCATCCCATAGAAAAGGACGCAGCTTCCATAGGGGAGAATGCAGGGATGTTCAGAATGGGAGATGGAATATGAAAAGCTACGAAGGAAAGGTAAACGGTAAGCCCATCGTGTACACGGATAAGGGGATCCGGTTTGGCGATGTACCGGTGCGGTTCGATCAGATGACAGATATCAGGATCGTGCCGGGCCAGGTACCGTCATGGCAGTTCACTTATAATGGCCGCCGGATGAAGGTCCCATACATGGACACTGAGCGTGAGATCATCGAACCGTTTATTAAGAACGCGATCCAGGAGCAGGGAATGCAGGATCTGTTCGACGCGCTGGAGATCCCCCAGGACGAACAGACTGTCGTGCGCGGAGAACCCGTTTC
This sequence comes from uncultured Eubacteriales bacterium, assembly GCA_902796875.1. GTDB lineage: Bacteria > Bacillota > Clostridia > Peptostreptococcales > Anaerovoracaceae > Lentihominibacter. The sequence continues at coordinate 9,706 of CADBQT010000004.1, read as the reverse complement.
ATTGGATCCCCAACCGGCCCAGGGGTTTGATCAGCCGCAGACGATGTATTCGAACACCGGAACACCCTATCAGGTAAGAGCAAAAAGGCCCTTTTACAAGCGGCCGGTGCTCATCATTCCGGCAATAGTGCTTTTGCTTATGATCATCGGCGGGATCTCCATGGGTGGAGACGACTCCGATATGGAGACCAGCGACATCACGGTAACTACGGAAATGACCACGGAAGAAGAGACAGAAACGGCCGCACCGGTAGAGAAAAGCACGACGACAGAAAACACGACGGAAAAAAGCACGAAAGCGAAGCCTGAGACTGAGATGACGCCAAGTCAGAAGAACGCGTACAAGGCCGCTAAGAACTATCTCGAATTCATGGCCTTTTCAAAAGAAGGTCTGATCGACCAGCTGTCCAGTGAGTACGGAGACGGATATGACCGGGCCGACGCGGAATTTGCCGTAAACAAGATCGAAGAAGATGGAGATGTTGACTGGAACGAACAGGCCGAGAAGGCAGCACAGAATTATCTGGACAGCATGGCATTCTCCAAGGACGGGCTGATCGAACAGTTGGAAAGTGAGTATGGCGACAAATTTACTCATGAACAGGCGGTCCATGGGGTCGAAGCGGTATACGATTCCCAGTAGGGGGCATTCGATCCGATGGAATCATCGGAGGAAGTTTTATGTACGGAGCGATCATTGGAGACATCGTCGGGAGCCGGTTCGAGTGGCAGCCGACCAAGGATAAGGATTTTGAACTGTTCGCCCCGGACTGCCGGGTGACGGATGATTCGGTGATGACGACGGCGGTGGCGGAAGCCCTGTTGGAAATGCAGGAAGACGCGGGAGAAGAAGAGATCCTCCAAAGCTTCCGGGAGTCCATGCAGACATGGGGCCTGCGTTATCCCCGGGCGGGTTACGGCGGCCGGTTCGTTCAGTGGCTCCATGAGCGGGAATCGGAGGCCTACTACAGTTTCGGCAACGGCTCGGCCATGCGGGTATCCCCCTGCGGATGGGTAGCGGATAATATGGAAGAAACCCGGAGACTGGCGGCGCTCTCTGCCATGCCAAGCCACGATCATCCGGAAGGGATCAAGGGCGCCGAGTCGGTGGCCGCAGCCATCTTCCTGGCCAGGACCGGAGCTTCCAGGGAAGAGATCCGGGACTACATCGAGAAGGAATTCGACTACGATCTGCACCGGACCTGCGAGGATATCCGGCCGGACTACTCCTTCGACGTGACCTGTCAGGGTTCCGTGCCGGAAGCCATCATCGCATTCCTGGATGGGGAGTCCTACGAGGATGTGATCCGGGAGGCCGTTGCCTTTGGGGGGGATTCGGACACCCAGGCGGCCATCGCCGGGTCCATCGCCGAGGCCTTCTTCGGGGTGCCGGAGGAGCTTCGCGCAAAGGCAGAGGAGTTCATGCCGGAGGACATGAAAAAAGTGGCTGCGCGATTCGCAGAGACCTTCATGGAAGGGTGATCGGCAGCCAGCTCATATCGAATGACACACCGCGCTTCGGCGCGGTTTTCTTTTTTCGTGATCAGAGAAAAGCCTTCAGGGTCTGGGCGATGGCGTTGGCCAGGGTCCGGTGGCCCTCCGGGCTCAGATGGAGGGAGTCCTCTGCCGAGGGCTGGACGATCCGGGCGGCATCCAGAAAACCGCAGGGATTTTCCGTGGACTGGGCATACTCGAAGGCGGCCATTTCGATGGCGGCGCCCAGGGCTCTGGATTTGATCACCCCGTCCATGTCGAATTCGGGACCGAAGGCGGCGGAGAAGACGCCCTCTTTGATCTCCGGCGGGGAGACCACGAGAATGTAGGGTACGCTCCCCTGCTTTTCCTCCAGGAAGTCCGCCATGGTGTGGAGCATCTCGCCGATCCCCTTTGCGATGGATTCGGGCGTGGCGTTAAACTCTTTCTTCAGATCGTTGCTCCCCAGCATGAGCACGATGGCGTCCAGGGGCTTGTGACTGTTTAAGCACGCCTTAAGGTAGGGGCGGCCGTCCTTCCAGGATTCCTCCAGAGGCGCGTAGGCGACGGTCCGTCCGTTGCAGCCCTCCTCGATGATACGGTAGCCGTCTCCCAGGATCTCCCGGAGGACGCCGGGCCAGCGGATATCTTCCGGATAGCGCAGGCAGTTGGACGGGTCGAAACCGAAGGTGTTGGAATCGCCGTAGCAGAGAATGGTTTTGGTCTTATGTGTCATGGTTTTCTTCCTTTCTTTATAAGGGTCATTCATATCATACCAAAAAAATTTTGGTTTGTGTGACTTCCTCACAGAACGGGCGGTCGGCGGGTGCTATACTGCAGTCACCATAGAACACCACCACCAAATAAAGATGATTGCAAATGACAGATAAGAAAGGAGCGATTCTCATGGCAGAGATCACACTTACGAAAGACAATTTTGAACAGGAAGTCATGAATTCGGATCTGCCGGTTCTGGTCGACTTCTGGGCTGTATGGTGCGGACCGTGCCAGATGCTGGCACCGACCGTAGAACAGCTGGCTGAGGAATATGCGGGCAAAGTCAAAGTCGGCAAGGTCAACGTCGACGAACAGCCGGAGCTGGCCCAGAGATATGGGATCATGAGCATCCCGACCCTGATCCTCTTCAAGGATGGTCAGGTAGCCAACCAGACCATGGGCGTACAGCCGAAAGAAAGCATCGAAGCGATGTTGAAATAAACAAGTCATGGAACGCCTCCAAGACAAATGACAATGGTAACGAACCAGGACCGTCGGTGAAAGCCGGCGGTTTTGGTTTAGGAAGAAAATTTTGCGGTAGTGTGACATGCTCACGGAAGAGACCGGGCTTGGTGAATAAAATAACAGACAAGAGGGGAAACATAGAGACAAACAACATGGAACATACCAAGGAGGAAAACATGAAGACGGTCATTATCGGAGGAGTCGCAGCGGGAGCAAGCTGCGCGGCCAGACTGCGCCGGTTGGATGAGACGGCGGAGATCGTACTGCTGGAGAGAGGCCCGTACATTTCTTACGCCAACTGCGGACTGCCCTATCACATCGGCGACGTGATCAAGTCCCGGGACGCTCTTTTGGTCACCAAGCGGGAGACCATGGAGAGCCGGTTCAACGTTGACGTCCGGCCCATGAGCGAGGCGGTGTCCATCGACCGGGAGGCCAAGGAAGTGGTCATCCGGGATCTGGAAGAGAACAGAGAATACCGGGAACCTTACGACAAACTGGTGATCGCCACGGGGTCGTCCCCTTTAAAACCGCCGATTCCCGGGATCGAATCCGATAAGATCACGACCCTTTGGACGGTGCCGGATACGGACAAGATCCGGGACTGGGTCAGAGAGCAGGGAGCAAAGAGCGCCGCGGTCATCGGCGGAGGGTTCATCGGTCTCGAGACGGCGGAGAACCTGAAGCACGCCGGACTGAAAGTCAGCCTGATCGAAGCCATGGATCAGGTCATGGCGCCCCTGGATCCGGAGATGGCCGCCCTCCTTCACGAAAACATTGTAGATAACGGCGTGGACCTGCGCCTCTCCGACGGAGTGGAAGCCTTCGAAGACACGGGAGATCAGGTAAGCGTTCTTCTGAAGAGCGGGGAGAAGGTCACCGCGGATCTGGTGATCCTCTCCATCGGCGTCAGACCCAACAGCGGGATCGCCAAAGACGCCGGCCTTGCCCTGAACGAACGGGGCGGGATCGTCACCGACGAGTACATGCGGACGGAGGATCCGGACATCTACGCCGCCGGGGACGTCATCGAAGTGACGGACATCGTCAGCGGGGATAAGACCATGGTGCCTCTGGCGGGACCGGCCAACAAGATGGGCCGGATCGTGGCGGACAATATCGCCGGCGGAAACGAAGCCTATCAGGGGACCCAAGGGTCGTCCGTGGCCAAGGTGTTCGATCTGACGGCGGCCTCCACGGGGAGCAACGAAAAGGCGCTGATGAAGCGGGGCCTGGCCAAAGGCAAAGACTACGAGACCCAGATCATCACCCAGAACTCCCACGCGGGATACTATCCCGGCGCCCAGCCCATGATCCTGAAACTGATCTTTGCAGCGGACGGAAGCAAGATCTTCGGCGCCCAGATCGTGGGCACCGAGGGAGTGGACAAGCGGATCGACACCATCGGCACAGCCCTTCGAATGAAGGCCAGCGTCGCTGATCTGAAGAATCTGGAGCTGGCCTATGCGCCCCCCTATTCTTCGGCTAAGGATCCGGTCAATATGGCCGGCTTCACCGCGGAAAATATCCTGCGGGGCGTGATGACCCTGAGCGACTGGGATGCTCCCGACAAGGATCCGGATGCGGTGCTCCTGGACGTGCGGGAGGAAGCGGAGCTGATGGCCTACGAGATCCCCGGCGCCGTGAACATCCCCCTTGGCCAGCTGAGGGATCGGCTGGACGAGCTGGATAAGAGCAAGACATACATCACCTTCTGCGCGGTAGGCGTCCGCTCCTACAATGGGGCCCGGATCCTCATGCAGAACGGTTTCGATAAAGTCCAGGTCTACCCGGGTGGTGTGCGGTTCTACGCATCCATCCACCGGGACCTGGAGTCTGCAAAGGCAGAGGCAGCCGGGAAGACCGGTGATGCTCCGGGAGCATCGCCTGCAGGAAGCTCCGGGACCGGCGATGCAGCCGCCGCCGGCGGCCGTGCTCCCGCCGGGAGCACCGGGGCGCCTGAGGGCGCCCGGCGCATCGCCCTCGACTGCTGCGGCATGCAGTGCCCCGGTCCCATTATGGAAGTCTTCAACACCATGAACGACATGGCCAATGGAGAGGTACTGGAAGTGAGCGCCTCCGATCCGGGATTCGCCAAGGACATCGTCTCCTGGTGCCGCAGGACAGGGAACACTCTTGTGGGCAACGAGAAATCCGGGACCGATTACGTGGCCACCATCGTCAAGGGTCAGGCGGAGAGCCTGCCGGCAGAGGATGGCAGCCAGGGCGGCACCGTGCCCTTTGTCCCGGAAGGGGAGGGAGGCTGCCGGGCAGTCGATACGCCCCAGGGCAAGACCATCATCGTCTTCGACGGAGACATGGACAAGGTCCTGGCCTCCTTCATCATCGCCAACGGCGCCTTGGCCATGGGAAGGCCGGTGACCATGTTCTTCACCTTCTGGGGACTGACCGCCCTGCGTAAGCCCAAGAAGCTTCCCATCAAGAAGAGCTTCATGGAGGGCATGTTCGACAAGATGCTCCCCAGAGGCCCGGGGAAACTGAAACTGAGCAAGATGAACATGGGCGGCATGGGCACCGCCATGATGAAGAGGATCATGAAAGACAAGAACATCGATTCCCTGGAAGACCTGATGAAGAAGGCCATGGACATGGGCGTGAAGATCATCGCCTGCTCCATGAGCATGGACGTCATGGGGATCCGGGAAGAGGAGCTTATCGACGGCGTGGAGATCGGCGGCGTCGGCACCTACCTGGGCGAGGCCGAAGAGTCCAACGTCAACCTGTTCATCTAAAGAAGCCTGCTCTGCCGGAGCATCTGAACTCACCCTCCTCAGCCGCTCCGGCCGCATTGACAAAGAATCACCTCCAAAGTACAATCTGCTTGGAGGTGATTTTTCATGACCGAATTAAAGGAGAGATTAAGGGAACTGCCTTTCTGGAAACACCTGTCGACGGATGAAAAAGAACGGGTGGAAGCCCTGGCCGTGATCCGGGATTACGAAGTCGGGAACATCCTTCATGCCACGGAAGGGGACTGCCTGGGTCTGGTGACCGTCATCAGCGGATCCGTGCGGGCCTACATGATGTCCGAGGAAGGAAGGGAGATCACCCTGTACCACATCCGGGAAGAGGAGTGCGACGTGTTGACCGCCTCCTGCATCATGTACCAGATCACCTTCGACACCCAGATGATCATCGAGGAGGAGAGCCGGATCCTCATCATCCCCACATCGGTACTGGCACGTCTGAAAGAAGAGAACATCTTCGTCCGCAGCTTCATCTACGAGACGCTGACGGAGCGTTTTTCCGATGTCATGTGGACGATCCAGCAGATCCTCTTTTACGGGATCGACCAGCGGATCGCCGCCTACCTCATCAATACAGCGGAGGAGATGGGGTGCATCCCCGAGAGAAAGGGCGCCGGCGCCGGCATGACTCCGGCGGATCGGCCGGGAGGATCCTGTCCGGAGATCAAGGTGACCCACGAGCAGATCGCACAGGAGATCAACACCGCACGGGAAGTGGTGGCCAGGATCGTCCGCCGGTTCATCGATGACGGCCTCATCGCCACCGGCCGGGGCAAGATCCGGATCACCGACTACGAAGGGCTCTACGCCCTGGCGGAGGATCTGCTCATCTGACCCATCGCCGATTGCCGATAATGGCAATTTATTCGAAGAAATGCCGAGAAAATTGCCCTGCAGGGCAATTTTTTATTGCCAAAACGCCCCGTTCGGAATAGAATAAACCCAGCGAAAAGGGGCTGCTGCGACCAGCAGAAAGGAGAGACAGAGATGGATCTGAAAGAAATGAAACTGAGGAAAAAGGCGATGAAGCTGACCAATGAGGAGTTGGCCCGGCGGGCCGGTCTGCCACTCAGCACGGTGCAGAAACTCATGGCCGGCCAGACGAGATCGCCACGATACGAGACGATGGTCGCCCTGGAAGGAGTGCTGACGCCGAAGAAGAACGATCCCTTCGGGGATCCTTTGGGAAATCAGTGTGAGTACTACTTCCATCCCGACGACCGTCGGGAAGACGGCACGGTGAGAGACGGCGCTATCGCTTACAAGAGCAAGCGCCAGGGGGAGTACACGGTGGAAGATCTGGAGGACATGCCCGAAGAGTGGCGGGGTGAACTGATCGACGGAGTGATCTACGATCTGGCGTCCCCACTCAACGGCCATCAGCTGGCCGTAGGCTGGTTCTATTTCGAGATGAAGTCCTTCCTCCGGGCGAGAAAAGCACCCTGCCGGCTGTTCCTGCCCATCGGCGTTCAGCTGGGCTGTGACAACCGGACCCTGGTGGAGCCGGACCTGGTGGTGACCTGCGATGACAATAAACTGAGAAAGCGGGGCCTTTGGGGCTGCCCCGATCTGGTGATCGAAGTCCTGTCTCCGTCCACGCGAAAAAAGGACATCACCATCAAATCGGAAAAATACCGTAAAGCCGGGGTGAAGGAGTATTGGATGGTGGACCTGGAGTACGAGCGGGTCATCGCCTATCGCTTCGACGAAGATGATGTCATGAGGATCTACTCCTTCCAGGAGGAGATTACCGTCAAACTATGGAACGAGGAATGCGCCCTGGATCTTCGCCAGCTCAAGGACGAACTGGACGAACTGGAGGACGTGACCGACGAAAGTCAGGAGTGGATGGGGCCGTCGAGAAATGTGGAGGATCTGCCGCCTCTTCCTCCTATACCGTTTCCGCCAGAAGATCTTTGAAGTGGGGCAGGGACCGCTGGATGGTCCCGTGGTCCACGCTGTAGGCCAGGCGCACATAGCCCGGGCAGGCGAAGGACCTGCCGGGAACGATGAGGATGCGATGCTTCTTCGCCATGGCGCAGAATTCCACATCGTCTTCGATGGGGGTCTTGACGAAGAGATAGAAGGCGCCCTCCGGCTTGGTGCACTCATAACCGATCTCCGTCAGACCCTCGTAGATGGTCCGGCGGTTCCGATCGTAGGCATCGATATCCGTCGAACATTCGATGCATCTGGCGGCGACCCGCTGGATCAGGGTGGGTGCGTTGACGTAGCCCAGCACCCGTCCGGCGATGTTGGCTGCCTGAATGGCGTTCTCGAAATCGTCGATCTCCGAAGGAATGACCAGATAGCCGATCCGCTCTCCGGGAAGGGAGAGGGACTTGCTCCAGGAATAGCCCACGATGGTGTTGGCGTAGTACTTGGTCACGTAGGGAACGTCGACTCCGTCGTATGCCAGCTCCCGGTAGGGCTCATCGGAAATGATGAAAATGGGATGACCGATCCGCGCAGATCCCCGGGTCAGGATCTTCGCCATCTCCTTCAGGGTGTCCTCGGAATAGACGACGCCGGTGGGGTTGTTGGGAGAGTTGATGATGACCGCCCGGGTCTTTTCGGAAATAGCCTTTTCCAGGCCCTCAAGATCCGGTTGGAAGGTGGGGGGATTTGCCGGGATGGCGGTGACGAAGGCTCCGTGGTTTTTGGCGTAGTTACCGTATTCCACGAAGTAGGGCGCAAAGGCCAGGACCTCGTCCCCGGGATCCAGCAAAGTCTTCATGGCGATGTTCAGACCGCTGGCGGCGCCTACGGTCATCAGGATATTCTCTGAAGTGAAGGCCGTTCCGTGAAGCCGGTTCAGGTGGTCCGCCACAGTCTGACGCACATCTTCGTATCCGCTGTTGCTCTTGTTGTATCCGTGGATCAGCAGGGGATCTTCCTCGTCCAGGATGTCCCGGATCGCCTGGTCCACTTCTTTGGGAGCGGGAACACTGGGGTTGCCCAGGCTGAAGTCGTAGACGTTCTCGCTTCCAAACTGGGCGGCCATGCGGGCCCCCTCTTCAAACATGGCGCGGATGGCGGAATTGCCTTCCACATAAGGCATCATGCTCTTTGCTGTCATGGTTTACTCCTTTATCAATACCGATAGTCGAACACCCGGGTGGATTTCTTCTCGCTGCGGGGCAGATCCCCGATCTCCACCGCCTTGGGGATCACGCCAACGTTGATCACGGACTTGATGTGATTCTTGATGGACTTCTCCAGGGCCTGGCGATCCTTTTTCGTCTTCAGAGGAGTTTCCACGAAGAGGGTGATCTTGTCCTTGCCGTCCTCGTGGTCGATGAAGATCTGGTATTCGCTGCTGGCGCCCTCGATGTCTTTGAGCACCTCCTCCACCTGTCCCGGGAAGATGTTGACCCCCTTGACCTTGACCATGTCGTCGGTCCGGCCCAGGATCACGTCGATCCGGGGAAGGTTGCGTCCGCAGGGGCAGGGCACGTCGTCCGGAATGATCCGGGTCAGATCGTGGGTCCGGTAGCGGATCAGGGGAGCGCCTTCCTTCTCCAGAGTGGTGATGACCAGTTCCCCCAGTTCACCGTCGGGAAGGACTTTGCCCGTCTTCGGATCGATGACCTCGAAGTAGAGGAAGTCGTCGAAGTAGTGCATGCCCGTTTCGTATTCGCAGTTGATGGCGATGCCCGGTCCGTAGACTTCGGTCAGGCCGTAGATATCGTAGAGTTCCACACCCAGCTCGTTGGCGATCCGGGCCCGCATCTTCGGGCCCCACCGCTCCGAGCCGATAACGCCTTTGCGGAGATGGATCTTATCCCCGCAGCCCCGCTTGTCGATCTCCTCCGCGAGGAGAAGAGCATAGGAGGATGTGGCGCAGAGGACCGTGGACTTCATGTCCTCCATGAAGCGGATCTGCTTATCCGTATTTCCCGGTCCCATGGGGATGGTCATGGCGCCCAGTTTTTCGGCGCCCAGCTGAAAACCGATGCCCGCCGTCCAAAGCCCGTAGCCCGGGGTGATGTGGATCCGGTCCTCTTTCGTGATCCCGGCGATCTCGTAACAGCGCCGGAAGAGCTCCGCCCAGTCATCCACGTCCTTTTGGGTATAGGGGATGATGCAGGGGGTTCCCGTGGTTCCGCTGGAGGAGTGGATTCGGACGATCTCTTCCTCGGGGACCGCGGAAAGGCCAAGGGGATAGGCGTCCCGCAGGTCCGCCTTCTCGGAGAAAGGCAGCTTCTCGAAGTCCTCCTGAG
>CADBQT010000003.1 GCA_902796875.1 uncultured Eubacteriales bacterium | reverse complement strand
CCCGGGCAGGCCTACTGGATGTAGGCCACTTCTTTTTTGCGGCAGGCGTCCACGATCCGCATGATGCCCGAATAGATCAGACCGAGAGCGTAAATACTTACAGCCATGGCCGTGACCTTGATGAAGCACAGACATGCGACAGCCATGAGTACGTTGATGACGCCGTGGCTCAGATTCACCTTCCAGGATCCGCCGTACTTCCTGGACTCCAGGGCCCGGAGGATATCGATGGCTCCCGTGAAGAGGTGGATGATCACCAGGTACAGCATGACATAGAGCAGGGGGACCTGGGTCAGCGCGCCGGTGAACAGGCCCAGATCGATCATGAGGACCCCCTGGTAGAGTATGTTCCGGCCGTCGACCATGTGCTTGGCCATGGTGAAATAGTAGATCAGGAGCCGGACGCCTCTCAGGGACATGCCCAGGCTGAGGACGGAGGTGACGAAGGGATAGGCTTTGGTCGGCTCCAGAAGGAAGAGGAGACCGCCAAGGATCATGATGACGCCAAAGAAGATGGTCTTCACGCGTTGGCCTTTGGTCACTTGGATCCGCCTCCTTTCTTTTTCGTTCCGTTCAGACTGGCTCCGGCCAGCTTATTCCCGGAGGCGTAGATCCGATCGGTCACCATGCCCTTGTGGGCCATAGCGGCGATGAAGAATTTCCCCAGGAAGGTCTCATCCCGGGAAACGTTTTCCGGGTTCATGAACTCCTCCTGATACTTTTCCAGATCGAAGGCTTCGATCTCCCGTCCCGACATTTCCTCGCCCAGGGCTCTCCAGTCGCTGCATGCGTCCAGCTGACGCTTGACCAGGATCTTGGAGATCTTCACCGCCCAGGGCTTCACCGTCTCCACGTCGTAGTTGTCCCGTTTGAATTCGGGGATCTCTCCCCTGAGATACCGCAGAGCGTATATCATCTGGGTGAAAGCGTGCATGTAATCGGTGGGATTGTCTTTGACGATCACGTCGTAGTTGCCCCATGCGGGCATATACCGGTACCGCATGAAGCTGTAGTCCGGCAGGTGTCCCGCCCGGCCGTGGCCCAGGTTCATGACGGAGTTCTCGCTGGTCTGATACAGACTGTTGGTGTACTGGCCTTTGTCCAGGTCGTCCGGCGACGAAGCGCTGTGTCGGAACGACAGGTGCCGCTCCACGTATTTCCCGCCTTTGGGCAGGATCTCGTAAAACTCGAATCCGGTGTTGTTGATGACCATGGACGGCGTCCCTGCAAAGTTGGCGTGGGCCCAGGTGTCCGCCAGCACGTGCATGGCGATGCCCGCCGCCTGAAGAGAGCCTCCCTTGGCCAGCTCCACCGTGTCCTCGAGAAGATCTCCGTTCGGTCCGCAGATCAGACGGTATTTGTTCTTGTACCGTTTCAGCGCCCTCCGGGGAGGATCCGCATTAAGGTCCCGGGGAAGGAAGTGGAAGGATGACCAGATCCGGGTGATGTCCTGCAGACCCGGCGGATCCGTCCGCGCATCCATAAGCTCAAGCTGAAGCTGGGTGGTCGCGGCTGAAGCCGGTCCGCCCACCTTGGTCAGAAGGGTCCTGGAGCACCAGTCGACGAACTGAGCGCTGTAGCAGATGTCCAGGGCCTCTTCGTGAGAGTAGCCTGCGAGATATGCGGCGCAGTATGTCCCGTAGTAGTGAAAGTCTTCCTGCATGATCCTAATCTCCCAGAACGTTGCGCAGCCCGTCCGAAAGCTGACGGTTTATTTCTTCGTTCAGTTCCATGATCTCTTTCTTCTTGACCTTGTGGCCTTTTTTGGGCATCTTTATTCCCAGCTTTTTTCTGAGACGTTTGACCATCACGCTGGAATAGCCCAGTTCCACGAGGACCAGGAAAGAAGTGATGTCCACGAGGAGAGACACGCTGGCGGCATGATCTCCCCGTTCGGCGGAGCCCTCAATGGAGTCAGGGTCTCCCGTTTTGAGCACCTCGATGAAGGGCGACAGGAAGTCGTCGATGGTGGTGACGATGCTCCACAGCATGATGGCGGCCATGATCCATACCCAGAAGATGTAAAAGCCTCTCCGCCTTCTGCCCCGCCCATAAGATCTGGCCGAAAAACCCACATAGAGCCGGAACAGAAGGTCGATGACGAGAACAGTCAGTATGAGGGAAGTGATGATGATGTCCATATGGTCGGTGACGGTGCTGACACCCTCGGCAGCGCCCGTGGTGACCATCTCATGGATCTGCTCCTCCGTCAGGTAGTCCCTGAGGTCTAAAGGATAAAGAAAATAAAAGATGCCGGCCCGTATGACACTCCAAAGCCCAAAGGCGATGGTGCCAAACCCGCTGATCACCAGAATGCTTTCATATCTCCTCAGCCTGTTCAGCTGCGGATCATTTACCGTTTGCATCATTGCGATCCTTCTCCCGTTGCTGCCCTCAAAACTCCCTTCATGATCTCGCTCATATCCTATACCCGTGCTCAGCAGATTGCAAGGGCGGTGTCAT
>CADBQT010000002.1 GCA_902796875.1 uncultured Eubacteriales bacterium | reverse complement strand
CTCCATCTTCCTGTGGCACAGCTACGAGGAGCACCGGAACAAAATGGGCCTGGATAGAGAAGAGGCCATGGCCAACGCCATCGCAAAGACTCTGGTGTCCATTTCCTCCAGTTCCATGACCACCATTGCAGGATTCCTGGCCCTTTGTTTCATGACCTTCGAGCTGGGCATGGATATGGGGATCGTCCTGGCCAAGGGCGTACTTATCGGAGTCATCTCCAGCGTGACCATACTGCCATCCATGCTGATGGCCTGCGAAAGGATCATCGAAAAGACCCGTCACCGGCCCCTGGTTCCCAAATTCGACCGGCTGTCGGCGGCCATCGTCAAGCGTCCCCTGATCTTTGCGGCCATCTTCCTGATCCTGCTGGGACCTGCCTTTTACGGGTACCGGCACACGGACGTCTACTACAAACTGGATGAGAGCATCCCTCAGGATCTGCCTTTCGCCGTGGCGAACCAGAAGCTGGCGGATGATTTCGATATGAACTGCACCCATATGCTCCTCATCGACGCCGACACGCCCCAGAAAGACGTGCGGAACATGATGGAGGAGATCGACAAGGTGAGTGGGGTAGGGTATGCCCTGAGCCTGGAGGGGACCCTGGGTCCCACGGTGCCGGATATGATGATCCCGGACAAGCTGGACGGAGAACTGGAGACGGATAAATACGAACTGGCCATCATCAACTCCAGGTATCCGGTGGCCAGCGATGAGGTGAACAAACAGATCGATGAGATCAACGCCATCACCAAAAAGTACGATCAGGGAGCCCTCCTCATCGGAGAGGGGCCCTGCACCAAGGACCTGATCGACATTACCGATCACGACTTCAAGGTGGTTACCGCCGTATCCATCGCCGCGGTGTTCCTGATCCTGCTCATCGCCCTCCAGTCCATATCCCTGCCCATCATCCTGGTGGCATCCATCGAACTGGGCATATTCATCAATCTGGGGATCCCCTGTTATACGGGAACGGTGCTGGCCTTCATCACGTCCATCATCATCAGCACGGTCCAGCTGGGATCCACGGTGGATTACGCCATCCTTATGACCACCCGATACAAACGGGAGCGGTCGTCGGGACTGGAAAAACACGAGGCGATACGCATCGCCCACTCTACGTCCATGCCTTCGGTCATGGTCAGCGCATTTAGCTTTTTTGCCGCCACCATCGGGGTGGGGCTTTATTCGGATATCGATCTGATCGGTTCCCTCTGCTTCTTCATGGCCAGGGGAGCCATCATCAGTTTGCTTGTGGTCATGTTCATCGTCCCGTCATTCTTCGTACTGTTCGACGGGATCATCTGCCGGACCAGCCGGGGGTTTCGTCCCAAGAATAAGGAAATGGCGGCAGACATGACCGGTATGGGAGGATCACAGTAATGAAACGGACAACAAGGAAACCCATGAAAGCCCTGGCTCTGGCAGCAGCGTTGACCCTGGCGGTGACCACGGCTGCCCCTGCCTTTGGAGCGGGAAAGATCACCAAGGAGGAGACGGTCTACGTGGTCACCGATGACGCCGGGGCCACCACGGACATCATCGTCAGCGACCACCTGAAGAACTCCACCGAGTCCAAGACCATCCAGGACAAATCGGACCTTACGGACATCGAAAACGTCAAGGGGGAGGAGACCTTCAAACAGGGTAAGGATATGGCCCTCACCTGGAAGGCCGACGGCAACGACATCTTCTACGAGGGCAAGCCGGAAAACGATCCTCCCGTGACTATGGACATCACCTACAAACTGGACGAGGAGATCGTCTCGGGAGAGGAACTCAAAGGCAAAAGCGGGGATCTGGAGATCCGCATCGACTTCGAGAACAATGCGAAGGTAAATGTGGACGGAAGAGAAGAGACGGTTCCCTTCATGGCCCTGACCGGACTTCTGGCCAGCGATGAATCCTTCAGCGACGTTACCGTGGACCAGGGAAAGGTCATCGATGACGGAGATAAACTGATCATCGTGGGCATGGCTCTTCCCGGTCTGAGAGAGGACCTTCATCTGGACAACAAGGAGGTCGCCGGCAAACTGGATCTGGACATCAAGGACAGCATTACCATCACGGCCACGGTAAAGGACTACGACGTGGAGAACATGATGACCATCGTGTCCAACGCTCTCTTCGATGAAATGGATACGGAGGAGATCGGCAGTCTGGAGTACGACGACCAGATCAAAGCCCTGGATCAGGGAGCCAAGGCCCTGGCCGACGGAGCCGGTCAGCTCGCAGACGGGCTGAACACCCTGGAGGACAGCATGCCCCAGCTCGAAGAGGGCACCCAACAGCTGAAGGACGGCGCCGACCAGCTGAGCGAAGGTACGGATGCGGCTCTGGCCGGAGCCAAACAGCTGAACTCCGGGAGCATCAAGCTTCGGGGCACTCTGAAGATCAAGATGCGCCAGATCGCCAAGGCCAGCGGACAGATGGAGGACGGGACCGAGATCGTCATCGAGAACCTGAAGACCATCAAGACGGGGCTGGACAAGAAAGATCCCACGGGCAAGAAGCCGGGGGCCATCCAGGCCCTGGACATCATCTCCACCGGACTCTTTGACGGCGCTCAGAAGTCGGAAGAGGGGGCGGAAAAGCTCCGGGAAAGCGCCCAGGGCCTTCAGGGCGCGGTGGACGGTCTGGCTCAGATCAGCGGCCAGCTGGAGCCGGTCATCGACAGGGCGGAGCCGGAGGTGGAGAACCTGAACGAGGGAGTCGATCAGCTGAACGCCGCCATGGATGCCTACGGCGGAACGGAAGGGTTCATGACGGCCCTGGGGCTATCCGATGCCCAGAAGAACGGCCTGAGAGACGTACTCAACGGATATAAGGATGCGGCCACCGGGGGAGCCCAGCTGTCCGAGGGAGAACTGGATGCCCTCAAAGGGGCCGTTCAGGGAGTGGATCAGGTCCACGATGGGCTTCAGGATGCTCCCGGTAAGTTGAACGACGCCGCCGATGAGATGGAGACTTCGGGGAAATCCCTGGAGCAGGCGGCCCAGGGGACCGCCGACGTGGAAGAGGGGCTTAAGACCATTTCCGCAGGACTGGGGGCCTACGACAGCCAGCGTGCGAAGAAGGGACTGTCCCAGAACACCATCATCGGGGCCCTCACCGTCATCGACTACGGATTGGGGACCTTAAAGAGCCAGTCGGAGAGCGCTGTGGCCAAAAACGGCGTCCTGACCAAAGCCCTGAACCGGCTGGTGGGAGGCACCGGCGACCTGGTGGACGGTGAAAAACAGTTGTCCGGAGGAGCCAGTCAGCTGGCCGACGGTTTGGGCCAGTTCCAGACCAAAGCCGGGGAGCTGTCCGACGGTGTCAGTCAGCTGAACGACGGGGCGGACCAGCTGAGCAGCGGCATGTCCCAGCTCTATGAGGAGGGGATCCGCAAGATCGTCGACCTGTACAACAATGAACTGAAGGGATCCATCGACGATGTGGACCGGATGGTAAAGGCGGGGAAGGCCTACCAGATCTTCACTCAGCTGCCCGATGGAATGAAAGGGAACGTGAAGTTCATCTACAAGACCACCATCTACTGATGACCCCTGAAGAAGCGGCCATTCCGGGGTTGTCATTCCCCATAAGCGGTGTTACAATACTCCCTGTGATTTTTCACAGGGGGTTTTATTATGCCGGAAAACAAAATGGGCGTCATGCCCATCAACAAACTGATATTGACCATGTCCTGGCCTGCGATCCTGTCTATGCTGATCCAGGCCATGTACAATGTGGTGGACAGTTACTTCGTGTCCCTGATCGGCACGGAGGCTTTGGCTGCGGTCACCTATGTTTTCCCCTTCCAGTTTCTTATGATCGCCGTAGCGGTGGGCACCGGGGTAGGCGTCAACTCTCTGATCGCCCGGCGCCTTGGGGCGAAACGGTTCGAGGAGGCCAACCTGACGGCAAGCCACGGCTGGCGGCTTTCCTTTATCAGTTGGACACCCTTCCTGATCACCGGCCTGTTCTTCGCCGGCCCCATCATGAGGGCCATGACGGACACGCCCTATATCGTCACCAACGGAGAGATGTACATGCGGATCGTCCTCATAGGATCCGTATTCATCTTCGTTCAGATCTCCACGGAAAAGATCCTTCAGAGCACCGGGAGCATGATCATCCCCATGCTCTGCAGCCTGGCCGGAGGAGTGAGCAATATCGTATTGGATCCGCTCCTTATCTTCGGCATCGGGCCCTTCCCCAAGCTTGGGGTCCTTGGCGCGGCGGTGGCCACGGTGGGCGGCCAGCTCATCGGAATGTCCGTCGGCCAGTCCATCCTTTTCGGGAAAAAACACGCCGTCAAGGTATCCGTCCGGGGATGGAAGTGGAATCGTCAGATCATCAAGGACATCTACGCCGTAGGCGGACCAGCCATCCTCATGCAGGGGCTGGGCTCCATCCTTCAGTTCTCCATGAACCTGATCCTGGGCAGCTTTACCGAGACCGCGGTAGCTGTCATGGGGATCTACGGCCGACTCCAGTCCTTTATCTTCATGCCGGTCATCGGCCTGAACCAGGGGGTGCTTCCTATCCTGGGCTACAACTACGGCGCCAGGAACCGGAAGCGCTTCATGCTGGCCTATAAGTGGGGGCTTCTCTTTGCCCTGATCATCATGGGCATCGGCGTCCTGATCTTCCAGCTTTTCCCCCGTCAGCTGGTGGGGATATTCAACGCAGAAGGGGACCAGGAACTGTATACCATCGGCGTCCAGGCCTTCCGGGCCATCAGCTGGTGCTTCCTGCCGGCGGCCTTCGGGATCATGTCCTCATCCGTATTCCAGGCATCGGGCCACGGGTTCCTCAGCCTTTGGGGCTCTCTGATCCGTCAGTTCGTCGGGATCCTGCCCATGGCGCTGATCTTCGCCCGCTGCTTCGGACTGGACATGGTATGGTATTCCTTCTCCCTGGCGGAGATCCTGGGTACCCTGTATTTCGCCATCGTCCTGAAGGTCATGTACGACAAAGAATACCGGCGGCTCGGCATCGCCCCGGATGAGCCTTTCTAGCAAAGGCAGGGGAGTCAAGGGTAGAGGATCTCCACGGGAAAGCCCATTTTTTCCCGGTCAGCCGAATCCATCTCCACCATGTCCAGGATCAGGGGGTCCCGGATGAGGTGGCTCCAGACCCGCCAGGTCGCCCGGATGAAATCCTCGTTTAAGGGTCGTTTGTCCCGGATCAGGGGACAGTCGTAGGGAAGGGGATCCTGGTCCAGGATCATATAGAGAATACCGTCCTCATCCAGATGAGGCGCCAGGGGAAAGGTCCGGCACTGCAGGGGCCTTTTTTCTCTGGGACAGTGAGGCGCCGTGGTGCACTGAATGAAGGGGACCCGGCCCTCCCAGCTGTCCGGATAGGCGTAATCCTCCGCCTGAAGATAGCCCCAGCTGATCCAGTCCTCGTCGCCGGAATAGATCTGGTCTTCTCCGGGAAGAAGGTAGATGCCCATGGCGTGATCCGCGTTCACGTCGGATTCAGCAGACGGGGTGGACTCGTCCGCCTCCGTCTCGCAAAGGCAGCAGGCGGCGCCACAGAGAGCGCCACAATCCCCGTTAATTGGAGAAAAATAATCCAAAAACCGATAAATGGCTTGAAATGAACGTTTTGAGATAGTCGACTTCATAAAATCCACACAATTAACCGATTGCATTTCCCGTGGTTCTATTATAGAATATGTTGTCTTCGAAATCTACAATTTCTTCATATATATGTAAAACGCGTTAAGGAAAGGGAAAACGATGAGATTAGGAATCGATGTAGGATCCACAACGGTAAAGCTGGTCTTTCTCGACGATGAGGGAAAGATCATCTACAGCAGATATGAGCGGCACATGTCCAATGTCTTCGAGAAGGTGGAAGAGCTGCTCCTGGAAGCCAAGGAAGAATTCGGGAACGAGAGCCTCCATGCGGTGATCACCGGATCCGGCGGCCTGAGCCTGGCCCGCCTGGTTGGGGTGCCTTTTGAACAGGAGGTCATCGCCTGCAGCAGAGCCATCGAGGAGCTGATCCCGGAGACGGATACGGCCATCGAACTGGGCGGGGAGGACGCCAAGATCACCTTCTACGGACAGACGGTGGAGCAGAGGATGAACGGCACCTGCGCCGGTGGCACGGGAGCATTCATCGACCAGATGGCGGTGCTCCTGAACACCGACGCCGACGGACTCAACGAAGCGGCATCCCGGCACAAGCTGATCTATCCCATCGCCGCCAGGTGCGGCGTGTTCGCCAAGACGGACATCCAGCCCCTGATCAACGACGGCGCCAAGATCGAGGACCTGGCCGCGTCCATCTTCCAGGCGGTGGTGGACCAGACCATCTCCGGCCTGGCCTGCGGTCATCCCATCAAGGGGAAGGTGGCCTTCCTGGGAGGACCCCTGTCCTTCCTGCCGGAGCTGAGAAAACGGTTCATCGAGACCCTGGACATCGCCCCGGAGGATGTGATCTTCCCGGAGGACTCCCGGTTCTTCGTGGCCATCGGCGCAGCCTATCTTTCCGCCAAGTACGAGGAGACCAATCTGACGGATATCTGCAACCGGCTGAAGAATACGGAGCAGGGAGGGATCGGAGATCTGGCCAAGATCGAGCCCCTTTTTGCCGACAGAGAGGATTACGAGGAATTCAAGGCCCGTCACGACCAGGCGAGAGTGAGAAGGGCGGAGCTTAAGGACGCCTCCGGGCCTCTGTTTCTCGGCATCGACGCCGGTTCCACCACCACCAAGGCGGTGCTGACAGATAACGATAAAAATGTTCTGTATACGTTCTATCAGAACAACCGGGGCAAGCCCATGGACAAGATCTCGGACATGCTCCGGGAGGTCTACCGGGATATGCCCGAGGGAACCTACATCGCCGGATCCTGTGTCACCGGATACGGTGAGAATCTCATCAAGGCCGCCTTCCATGCGGACCTGGGCGAGATCGAGACCATGGCCCACTACAAGGCGGCGGAGGAATTCCTCCCCGGCGTGGACTTCATCCTGGACATCGGCGGACAGGACATG
>CADBQT010000001.1 GCA_902796875.1 uncultured Eubacteriales bacterium | reverse complement strand
TCTCCCTGTACAATATACGGATCATGGAGGAGCACCAGTCCATTCTGGCCCTGGGGGCCGGCGGGATCAGCAAAGCTTACTTCCCGGTGGAAAACCGGCTGGAACGGGTGCCCAACGTGTCCAACTACGAGATCTACATCGATCGGATCGATGAGATGACCGCCCGCAAGGAGAAAGGCTTCTTCGGGCAGATGAAGCAGATGACGCGGTAAGCCGCGGAGAAAAGATAAGGAGGAATACCCATGCTGACCAATGCGCCAAAAGGCACCAAGGACATGATGCCCGAAGAGGGCTACAAATGGCACTATCTGGAGGAGAAATTCGCTGATATCTGCCGGAGATACGGATTTCAGGAGATCCGCACCCCGGTGTTCGAGCATACGGAGTTGTTCCAGAGAGGCGTGGGAGACACCACCGACATCGTCCAGAAAGAAATGTACACCTTCAATGACTTTGCGGGACGGAGCATCACCCTCCGGCCGGAAGGCACCTCTCCCGTGGTGAGAGCCTGGGTGGAGCACAAAGGCTACGCCGGCGTCCAGCCCAGCAAGCTCTATTACAACATTCCCTGTTACCGGTATGAGAAGCCTCAGTCGGGACGGCTGAGAGAATTCCACCAGTTCGGCGTGGAGATCTTCGGCGCTTCCGATATGCTGGCGGATGCGGAGGTCATCGCCATCGGAAACGATTTCATCCGGGAGATGGGGATCACCGACGTGGAACTTCAGATCAACAGCGTAGGCTGCCCCAACTGCCGTCAGAAGCACAGGGACGCCCTGCGGGAATTCCTGAAGCCCAAGTACGATGAGCTCTGCGACACTTGTAAGAGCCGTTACGAGACCAATCCCATGCGTATCCTGGACTGCAAGTCCCCCATCGACCAGGAACTGGTCAAGGGCGCGCCCATGATGCTGGATTATCTCTGCGACGAGTGCAAGGAAGCTTTCGAGGATCTGAAGGCCAATCTGGATGCCTTTGGGATCGAATATACGGTAAACCCGAAGATCGTCCGGGGACTGGACTACTACACCAAGACCGCCTTCGAGTTTATCACCACCAAGATCGGCGCCCAGGGCACCGTGTGCGGCGGCGGCCGGTATGACGGACTCATCGAAGAGGTGGGCGGACCGTCCACTCCCGGCGTGGGCTGGGGCATGGGCAAGGAGCGTATGCTCATGACCATGGAAGCCTGCGGAGCCCAGATCCCCGACGAAGAGGGAACGGAAGTCTTCATCGCCGTCATGGGCGAAGAAGGGAAGAAGGCGGGCGTCCGCCTGATGAAGGACCTTAGGGAAGAGGGCATCGCCGTCCAGATGGACGTGGCCGGCCGGAACCTGAAGAACCAGTTCAAGCACGCCAACCGGATCCACGCCGCCAAGACCATCGTCATCGGTGACAGCGAGCTGGAGAGCGGCAAACTGACCATCAAGGACATGACCAGCGGAGAGCAGACGGAAGTGGCGATGGACGAAGTCGTCGCCGCCCTGAAGAAATAACGGGAAGGACAGAAAAATCTATGACCATCATGAAGCGCACCCACATGTGCGGAGAGCTGAGAAGCGAAAATATCGGTGAAGAAGTATCCTTAAACGGATGGATCGCCAAGCGGAGAAATCTGGGCGGCCTGATCTTCTGCGACGTTCGGGACAAGACGGGGATCACCCAGGTGGTTTTCAACGACACCATCCCGACGGAGCTTTTTGAGCGGGCAGACCGGCTCAGGAGCGAATACGTGGTCGGCGTCCGGGGCAAGGTGGTGGAGCGGGAGTCCAAAAATCCCGATCTTCCCACGGGAGACATCGAGATCATCGCCGATGATCTGGTCATCTATTCGGAAGCGGAAACGCCGCCCATCTACATCAAAGACGACGACAACGTGGACGATAATCTCCGGCTCAAGTACCGGTACCTGGATCTTCGGAAGAAGAAGATGCAGGACAACCTGGCCTTTCGGGCCAAGCTGACCAACGTGACCCGGGACTATTTCGCCGAGCAGGGTTTCACCGAAGTGGAGACCCCCATGCTGATCAAATCCACCCCGGAGGGTGCCCGGGACTATCTGGTGCCCAGCCGGGTCAATCAGGGGCGGTTCTATGCGCTTCCCCAGTCCCCCCAGACCTTCAAGCAGCTGCTTATGGTGGGCGGAACGGATCGGTACGTGCAGATCGTCAAGTGCTTCAGGGACGAGGACCTTCGGGCCGACCGTCAGCCGGAGTTCACCCAGATCGACCTGGAGATGTCCTTCGTGGACGTGGATGACGTCATCGAAGTCCAGGAGGGCTTCATGAAACGGGTCTTCAAGGAAATGAAGGGCATCGATATCGAGACGCCTTTCCCCAGAATGTCCTGGCAGGAGGCCATGGAGCGGTACGGCAGCGATAAGCCGGACACCCGCTTCGGCTTCGAACTGGTGGATCTGACGGATCTGGTCAAAGGCTGCGAATTCAAAGTGTTCAACGATGCCATCGAGTCCGGTGGCAGCGTGCGGGGCATCTGCATCGACGGTGGCGCCGCCGAATACACCCGGAAAAAGATCGACAAGCTCACCGAGGCGGTGAAGAGCTACGGCGCCCGGGGCATGGTATGGATCAAGGTCACCGAAGAGGGGATCTCCTCCTCGGTGAACAAGTTCTTCTCCCCGGAGGAGCTTCAGGCTCTCGCGGATCGTTTCGGCGCAAAGGCAGGGGATCTCATCCTGATCATCTCCGATAAGGATCGGGTGGTCTTCGATTCCCTGGGGTTCCTTCGCCGTCACATCGCCGGGGAACTGGGACTTCTGGATGACGAGAAGATCAACTTCCTGTGGGTGGTGGATTTCCCCCTCTTCGAATACGACGAGAAGGAGGATCGGTGGTCCGCCATGCACCATCCCTTCACTTCACCCAAGGAAGAGGACGCGGAGCTTCTCAAGACCGATCCCCACAGCTGTCACGCCAACGCCTACGACATCGTGCTCAACGGCGTGGAGCTGGGCGGCGGGAGCATCCGTATCCACGACCGGCAGATGCAGGAGGATATGTTCAAGGCCCTGGAGATGACCCAGGAGGAGATCGATGAGAAGTTCGGTTTCCTGGTGGAAGCTTTCCGCTACGGGACGCCTCCCCACGGTGGACTGGCCTATGGCCTGGACCGTCTCATCATGCTTCTGACCGGCGAGAAATCCATCCGGGAGGTCATCGCCTTCCCGAAGAACCAGGCGGCCCAGTGCATGGTCAGCGAGGCGCCGGGGATCGTGGATCCCGCTCAGCTGGAGGAACTGGGACTGGCCATTACCGCATGCAATGCGGAAGAGGATGATGAATAATCGACAGGACAAAAGGACGGAAGGCCTCCATATCGGTGTTCTGGGCGGATCCTTCGATCCCGTCCACACGGGACACGTCCATCTGGCTCTGGATGCCCTGAATCAGGTGGATCTGGACCGGATCCTTGTGGTCCCGGCAAAGCTCCAGCCTTTCAAGCTGGACCGGACGCCGGCTTCCGGCGAGGATCGGATGGAAATGCTCCGTATCGCCTTTGCGGGAGAAGAGGGGATCGAGATATCCCCCATGGAGCTGGACCGGGATGGGATCTCCTATACCTACCTGACCCTGCGGGAGACGAGAGCCCGCTACGGGGAAGAGGCCAGGGTCTCCTTTATCACCGGGACCGACTCCCTTTTGAAACTGGATACCTGGATGAATGCGGAGGAGCTGCTGACGGAGTATGCCTACATCGTGGGCAGCCGGCCCGGATACCTGGAAGAAGAGCTCTTCGCCAAAGCGGAGGAGCTGAAAAACCGGTGGGGGACGAAGATCACGATCATCGAAAACCGGCTTTTCGACGTTTCTTCCACGGAGATCCGGGAAAACGTTGCAAAGGGACGGTCCATCGCCGGGATGGTGCCGGAGAAAGTGGAGGAATACATTGCCGCAAACCAACTCTACGTATGAGCAGGCCATCGCCAAAGGGCAGGAATACATGGCCCTTCACATGAAGCCGTCACGACGGGCTCATACGGAGAACGTGGTGAAGACCGCCCGGGAGCTTTCGGAGCGGTTCGGGGCGGATCCTTTGAAGGCGGAGGTCGCCGCATGGTTCCATGATCTGGTGAGGAACCTGGATGACGGGGAACTGAACGGGTACATCGATGCCTTCGGGATCGATCCCCGGTACAAAAACAACCGGAACCTGTCCCACGGCAGGATCGCCGCAGCCCTGATGAAACGGGACTTTGGCATAGATGATGAGGATATCCTCCAGGCGGTGATCTATCACACCACCGGGAGGAGGGGAATGTCCCCTCTGGAAAAGGTGATCTTCCTGGCCGACGTCATCGAACCGGGACGGACCCATCCGTCGGCGGATGAGACCCGGAAACTGGCGGAGAGTGACCTGGACAGGGCCTGCCTTTTCGCCCTGGAGCAGACCATCGCCTATGTGGCAGCCAGAGGAGAGCCTCTGGATAAGGATACAGAAGAAGCCAGAGCGGATCTGGCGGAAAAAACAGGAGAAGTGAACGTATGAAAGAACCCAAGGAATTAGCGGAACAGATCGCAAAAGCGTTGCTGGACAAGAAGGCGGGAGACGTGCTGATGATCGACATCAGCCCCAAATCCTCCTTTGCCGACTGCTTCGTCATGGCCTCCGCCGGGAGCGACCGGCAGCTGGAAGCCCTGAAGGAAGCCGTCGAGGACGTGCTGGAGCCGGAAGGAATCTTCCCCAAGAACGTGGAAGGGAAGAAGGACTCCGGATGGATCCTTATGGACTACGGCGATGTGATCGTGAACATCCTCACCGTGGAAATGCGTGAGAAATACAATATCGAGAAGATCTGGGGAGACTGTGAGATGATCCCCATGGAAGACTGAGAGGAGTAAACCAATGCAGGAAAGGTACAATTTCACGGAGATCGAAAAGAAGTGGCAGGACATCTGGGCGAAGGAGAACGCCTTTAAGGTGACGGAGGACCCGGACAAGGAGAAATACTATGTCCTGGAGATGTTCCCCTATCCTTCCGGCAAGCTCCATATGGGACACGTCCGGAACTACTCCATCGGAGATGTGGTCGCCCGGTTCAAGACCATGAACGGCTTCAACGTCCTTCATCCCATGGGTTGGGACGGATTCGGCCTTCCTGCGGAGAACGCCGCCATCAAGAACAACGTTGCGCCGGCGGACTGGACATGGGCCAACATCCACGATATGCAGGAGCAGCTGAAGGGGATGGGGCTGTCCTACGACTGGGACCGGGAAGTGGCCACATGCCACCCGGAATACTATCGCTGGATGCAGTGGATCTTCATCCAGTTCTTCAACCGCGGTCTGGCCTATAAGAAGGAGAGCCAGGTCAACTGGTGCCCCAGCTGTCAGACGGTCCTGGCCAACGAACAGGTCGTAGACGGCTGCTGCGAGCGGTGCGGCACCGCCGTGGGCAAGAAGGACCTTTCCCAGTGGTATTTCAAGATCACCGATTACGCCGACCGGCTTCTGGACAACCTGGACGACCTTCCCGGATGGCCGGAAAAGGTCAAGACCATGCAGAGAAACTGGATCGGCAAGTCTCACGGCGCCGAGGTCACCTTCCAGGTCCAGGATAGAGAAGAGACCCTGACCGTGTTCACCACCCGGGTGGACACCATCTACGGAACCACTTTCATGGTCCTGGCCCCCGAGTATCCGGACGTCATGGCCATGGTGGAAGGCACGGAATACGAAGCGCCGGTAAAGGAATACATCCAGAAGTGCTCCATGATGAGCGAGATCGAGCGGACCTCCGCCACGGGAGAGAAGACCGGTGTGTTCATCGGACGCTACGCCGTCAATCCCTTTACCAATAAGGCCATGCCCATCTACATCTCCGACTACGTCCTCATGGGATACGGTACCGGAGCGGTCATGGGCGTGCCGGCTCACGACCAGAGAGACTTCGACTTTGCGAAAAAGTTTGATCTGGAGATCGTTCCCGTCATCGACCCCCAGGATCCGGAGGTGGATCTGGAAAACCTCCAGGAAGCCTGCGCGGCGGAGGGCGTGGTCATCAATTCCGGAGAATTCAACGGAATGAACAACAAGGAGGCCATCCAGAAGATCGCCGAAGTGGCGGAAGAACGTGGGATCGGCCGGAAGACCATCAATTACCGGCTGAGAGACTGGCTCATCTCCCGTCAGCGGTACTGGGGGACCCCTATCCCCATGATCCACTGCGACGCCTGCGGCTGGGTCCCCGAAAAGGAAGAAAACCTTCCCGTCCTCCTGCCTACGGACGTGGAATTCACCGGCAGGGGAGAATCTCCCCTGACCACCAGCAAGACCTTCGCGGACACGGTCTGCCCCGTCTGCGGCAGACCGGCGAAGAGGGAACTGGATACCATGGATACCTTCCTGGATTCCTCCTGGTACTTCCTGCG